>JAAYCO010000067.1 GCA_012729725.1 Planctomycetota bacterium | reverse complement strand
CACGACGAGAAACGCGGCGTGCAGCTGTTCGAAACCAGAAAGAACGATTACGAGTTCATTCGCCAGGCGGATGAAGAAGTCAAGAAAACATACGGCGGCGGCGTGTATGGCATTCCGCTTAGCCTTAAGGACGACAACCCCTACCGCTGGATCGCCTACCGCCGCTGGCTCAACGACAAGTACGCCGAAATGCTCACCCGCATGTACAAGAACGTCAAGTCGCGCGGCGACTTCAAGATGTTCTCGTTCGACCCGATAGCATTCCACCACCCTTATGATTTCAGCAGGGCCCGCGAGTATTGCGACATTGTGAACCATCAGCTCTATCCGCGGCGGGAAGGCCAGTATACGAGGTTCGGCTTCATCACCAAGCTCATCGTCGACCTGAGCGGCATCGAAGTCTGGCCGTGCGCGCATGTGGAGGAATACGCCGCGTCCTTCACTCCGCAGGAGGTTCTGGAGCTTGTGAGCCAGATCTTCCGCAACGGCGCAACGGGCCTGAACTACTATCCCGACGACACAGTCGGCAAGCGGGCTAAAGTTAAATGTTTGAAGATGGAATACTACGGCGCGCCGGACAGGTGGCAGATCGAGACTGCCCTGGTGCGTGAGATAACCCAAATGAACAGGCCCCGCCTGCCCCAGGCCGATTTCGCGATCATGTACTCCTGCGACAGCTACGGCGCCGACATTGCGGGCGCCATTCCCGGCGAGCAGGCGGAATTCGCCTACCTTATTCTCGGGCCGTATGTCGGAAGCTGGTTCAAGTTCATCGATGACAACCAGATCGCCCGCGGCACGATCAACCTGGACGACTTCAAGGCCGTGTACGTGCCCTATGCGCCGTATCAGCGGCGAGAGGTCGTTGAGAAACTCGTCGACTACGTCAAGGGCGGCGGCAAGCTGGTGTGCGCCGATCCGCTGGCTTTCAGCTTCGACGTGCACGGAAAGGATTATGCCGGCGCACGCGACGAGTTGTTCGGCAAGAACGCCCGCCACCTGAACGACAGCGACGCCCGCCGGCGCCGCACCACCGCGCTCAAGCCCAGCCGAGTCAAGCTGGGCAAAGGCCACGTGTACTATTTCAGCGATAACCCGTTCGAGAAGAAGCTCGTAATCCGCAAGGATTACCAGGCGTTCTTCCGCGACTTCCAGAAGATGCTCGGCCTCAAGACCGGCCACGACATCTGGCGATTCCAGTTCCCGATGGATTTGATCAAGCCCATTGGCACGCCCTCGGGCATTTGCCTTACCGGCAATTACATACACTGGGAAGGCTTCAAGCCGCTTTTGATCAACAATGTCGCGATTGCGGGCACGTACACCTACAGCATCGCCCCGGACGGTTTTGCCGATGCCGGCGGCGCAAGCAACGTGCCGTTCTCGGCAGGCGATCTGACCAACCGCACAAAGGCCCCCACCGCGGGAAACGTCGAGTTCGGCAAGAGCAAGCTCGACGACTGGGTAGTGAGCTACAAGACGACCGAGCCCTTCGCCATTACTTTCGATCTGGCCGGAGAGTACGATCTCAAGAGCGTCGAGTTGTTCTACTCGCATGGCGGCCAGAGGCCGGCAGTGACCGTTGAAGGTTCATCCGACGGTACGGTCTGGACAACCATGGGCTCGGTCGCGCAGAATGACGAAAGTGCGCATGATGTTCGGGACCTTGAGATACCACTGAGCGGCAAGCCGGCGCGTTTTCTCCGCATTGGCTTCGCCGGCCGGTCGCAAGGAAATTTGCTGACGCTGAGCGAGATTGAAATATGGGCCAAACAGTTGGAGGCAGCCGCGAATTGAACAGATCTGTCAGTTTCTGGATCGACTGGAGTTTTCTGGATTGGCCCAATAACCGCATAAAAGAACTCATCGCCCGGCGCTGCGACGAAATGGCCGGCGCCGGCGTGAATATGTCCATCCTGTTCGGGGCGCATTTCCGGTGGGACTTCCTGCCGATTATGTCCCGCCTGCACGACCTGCTGGCGCACATCGCCGAGCAGCACCGCCTGCGCGGCATCAGGTTCTTTGACCACCATTCGTCGGTCCTGACGCACAGGGCCTCGACAGGCGCGCAGCGCGAGCACATTCGCTGCTTTAATCACCATCATCTGCCGTTTTATCCCGATCCGCACTTCGCCGCGCAGATGAAGTACAACGGCACGTATCTCAACGACTGGCGGATGATTGACGTAGACACCGGCAGGCCAATATTTATAAATACCTATCAATGCGAGCAGTATTGCATGAACAATCCGGACTTCAGGGCCGGGTATCATGCGTATCTGCGCCAGCTCATGAAGGATGTTCCGCTTGACGGGCTGATGAGCGACGACGGCGTCTACTATCCGGGCTGGAGAGCCTGCGGCTGCGGGCACTGCCGCGAGAAGTTCCGCGCCATGTTCGGCAGAGACCTGCCTCCCGTCAGCGATTCGACCTTCTGGTTCAACCGCTCCAACAAGGCCTTTATCGACTGGATCGACTTCCGCTACGCCAGCACCAGCGAGTTTTTCGGTACTGTTCGCCAGGTCGTAGGTTCGCTGCCGCTGATGAGCTGTTCAAGCACGTCATGCAGCCAGGTGTGCAACGCCCACGCAATTTCATACGAGGGTTTTGCGCCTCACGCCGATTTGTCGATGCTTGAGATATGCGGCGTCGCCATTGATGCCGACGGCGATTGGACGGGCAGAACGCTGCATCGCGCGATGATGCAGTTGGCGATTACCAGAACCACCGGTCTCAAAGGCTGTCTGGGGATGCACTACGGATTCGACCCGGATATGTTCGAACTCGGCTGGGCCATAAACCGCCTTCTGGGAGCGGACACCTGGCTGTCCACGCTCAAGGGCCGGCTTAACCCCAAAGGCCCCGAGGCCGACGCGATGCCCGAGGACCAGCAACTCCTGGGCGGCTATTTCAACTGGGAAAAGGCCAACGAGCATCTCTTCCGCGGCGATGCCGACGCACAAGCCTGCGTGTTCTTCTCGCGGCATACGCGCGACCATTTCGGCAGGTCGTATCTCGACTTTGAGAACGTCTACAGGCAGGCGTGCTGCGAGTTGTTCAAGGCCAACATCACCTTCGACGTTGTGTACGACGTGAAGGAAATAAAGCGCTACAAGGTCCTGGTTCTGCCTGCGGCGACGTGCATGTCTGCTCGGCAGCGAGAGGTGTTCACCGACTTCCTTAATGACGGCGGCGCAGCTATCGTCATCGGCCCTGCCGGTCTGCGAGACGAATTCGGCCAACCGGCGGAAGAGTTCTTCCTGCGGCAGGGCCTGCACATCGAGGTCGAGCAACCAGCCTTGCCCGCCGGGTACCAGCCGAGCGAAGATCCTTACAAGCTGCCCGGAATCGAATGCCGCGGGCAGTTCCAGTCGAAGCCTGTCAAGGCCAGCGAGTGGATCGACTTCTCTTTCGGCAAGGGCAAGGTGTGGTGGACGCCCGCGATGGACATCACGAACAACACGCCCCGCCTGGCAAGCCTCGTCGCCGACGTCATGCCCGAGGGGACAGAAATGCACGGGCTCAAGAATTGGCAGGTCCGCCGCTACCGCACCAAGAACAGCCAGGTGCTGGTGGCGCTGAATGCAAACGTCACGCCCACTTTCAGCAAGAAGTTCACTCTGGGCATGGGCAATCCGCCAATCATAGAGAAACTTACATATTCGCAATTTGCCCAGTCCGTAAAGATCACCAGCCCACGGCCCCTGTGCGACGCCAAGTTGTTCAGCCCCCAGTTGACAGAACCAGTTTCGGGCCAGATTTCGCCTGATGGCAAGACGGCGACCTTCATATTCCCGGCGATCCGGACATTACTGGTTGTGCAACTGACGTTCGATGATCCTGCTGAATAACATTCATCGCGGAAGCAACGACAGTGTTTCGCTGCGCAGGCGTTCCATTGCCGCATTTTCCATGCCGGGCTCCTTCGTCTTGCTGGTTTTTGATGTTGGTGTGATTCGTTGGTGAATCGGTCCTCCGATTTGACTCTCCATATCCGCCTGGAAATAATGTGAGTATAGCCCGCGTGGCCGGCACGACTTCATCGGCCAAGAGGGATCTGGAGAACAGGAGACTATGTCATCAGGTCAGGCTGATGGTGACGCCTCTTCGCGGCCCGCTGGGTCTGTCGCCGTCCGGGTGGAGTATGCCAAGGACCAAGGCTTTCATGCTGAACTTCGCCGGCGCGTGAACGAGCTTTTCCTCACAACCCGCATGCGCAAACGCGATTGCTGGCAGATGTACCTCAAATCCATACTCATACTCGCGACGGCGGGCGTTGCATGGTGGCTTCTGGTTTTCAAGGCCGATACGCTTGCGGAGGGTCTGGCCCTTGCCGCACTGCTGGGAGTGTCTGTAGCTCTAATCGGCTTCAACATTCAGCATGACGGCGGCCACAATGCGTATTCAGACCACGCATGGATCAACCGGATAGCGGCAGGAACACTGGGCCTGATCGGAGGCAGCAGTTACACCTGGCGATGGAAGCACACCATCATTCACCACATGTACGTCAACATCACCGGCCAGGACAACGACATCAACATCTCCCCGCTGGGACGCTTTTCGCCCCACCAGAAGCGCCTGTGGTTTCACCGGTGGCAGCACTATTACATGTGGGTGTTCTATGGGTTGGAAGCCTTCAAACTGCAACTGTTCGATGACTTTCGATACATCACGATGGGGCGCATCGGCCGCCATCGGATAGACCGCCCAATGCGGTGGGAGATGGTCAACTTCGTCATCGGCAAGACGGCGTTCGCGTGCATTGCGTTCGTCGTTCCGATGCTCTTTCACCCGGTGCTGGTGGTGCTTTTTTACTACGTTGTTGCGGGGTGGGTGCTTGGACTGACCATGGTTCTGGTCTTTGTGACCCCGCATCTTGTGGACAAGGCCCAGTTTCCATTGCCCGGGCCGACCGGTCGGATGGACCGCTCCTGGGCGGTGCATCAGGCGAGTGTGACGGTCGACTTCGCCAGACGCAAAGGCGTGCTGACATGGCTGCTTGGCGGCCTGAATTACCACAAAGAGCACCATCTCTTCCCCGTGATCTGCCACGTGAACTATCCTGCGATGGCTGCGACGGTCGAACAGACCTGCCGCGAGTTCGGCGTTCCGTATCACGAACACCGCTCATTCGCGGCTGGCATTGCCGCGCACTACCGCTGGTTGCGGACAATGGGCAAACAAGTCAGGAGCCCCGCTACGTAACAGGTCTTCCTGGATGAGCACGCATCATATACATTGACATGAACATCATCGCGGCGAAGCGCCCCGCAGCAGGCGAAGGCCGTTGAAGATAACCAGAAGCGATGCGCCCATGTCGGCGGCAATAGCCATCCACAACGTGGCCAGGCCCATGAATGCAAGCGTGATAAAGACCGCCTTGACGCCCAGCGCAAACCCTATGTTCTGGCGAATCACGGTCAGCGTTCGTCGCGAGTGCCTGATGAGCCACCCAACCTTGCCAAGATCATCAGACATCAGCGCGACGTCAGCGGTTTCAATCGCGGCGTCAGCGCCCATTGTCGCCATCGCTATGCCCAGCGTGGAGGCAGCCATGGCAGGGGCGTCGTTTATGCCGTCGCCAATCATGCCCGCCCTGCGGTGTTTAATGACCATCGCCTCCACAGCCGAGACCTTGTCTTCTGGCAGCAGTTCCGCGGCGAAGCGGTCAACGCCCGCCTGGGCGGCGATCGCGCGCGCGGTGGCCTCGTTATCGCCGGTAAGCATGACAACTTCCCGAAGTCCTGCATCCTTCATGTCCTGCACGGCGCATCGGCTTTCGGGCCGGATATGGTCGGCGACGCTGATCAGTCCGTGCACCTGCGCATCGTCGCCGATAATCACAACGCTGTGCCCGGCGTCTTCAAGCCGCAGCGCCTCGGCGTGAACTCGCGGCGTGTCGAGGCCCTTTTCTTCAACCAGCCGATGGCTTCCAAGCCAGTAATCGCGCCCGTTTATTCGCCCCTGCGCACCCCTGCCGAGGACTGCGCGAACACGCTCGACGGCTGGCGCTGAAACGCCAGTCTCGCTTGCATAACGCGTGATCGCACGTGCGATCGGGTGCTCGCTGTGCGATTCCAGCGCCGCTGCTATTGCCGTCAGCTCGCGCTCATCGAGCGAATCAATCGCAACGACCGTCTGCACCCGCGGGTGACCGGCGGTCAGGGTGCCGGTTTTGTCCATCGCCATTGCCTTGAGGCTGCCGGCGAGTTCAAGAAACACGCCCCCCTTTATCAGCACGCCGTTCCTGGCTGCGCACGTAAGCCCCGACACGATGCACACCGGCGTGGAAATCACTAGCGCGCACGGGCAGGCGATAACCAGTATCACCAGCGCCCGGTAAAGCCATATACCCCAGCCGCCCCACACCAGCGGCGGCACGACAGCGATTGCAAGGGCCACGGCAATCATCGCCGGCGTGTAGTACCTTGCGAACTGGTCCACCCACTGCTGGGCCTGGGCCCGGCGGCCGTGCGCTTGCTCGATCATGTGGATGATTCGCGCCAGGACGGAATCGGCAGAGGCTCGCGTGACGCGCACCTCTATGGCGCCGTCGCCGTTGATGGTTCCCGCAAACACGTCATCGCCGGGCTGCTTTTCGACGGGCATCGACTCGCCGGTGATCGGAGCCTGGTTGACGGCGGTGTGTCCGGCATGCACGACACCGTCAAGCGGCAGTCGCCCGCCGGGCCGAACAAGAACAATCGAGTCAACGGGAACCTGGGCAACCGGCGTTTCGTGAAGGCTATGGTCGGCGAGGCCGATGACATTGGCGGTTGGCGGCGAGATGTCGAGCAGCGCGCCAATCGCCCTTCGCGCCCTTCCGACGCTCCATTGCTCAAGTAGCAAGGCCAGCGAGAACAGGAACGCGACGACCGCGGCCTCGAACCATTCTCCGATGGCGGCTGCCCCAATGACGGCGATCATCATCAGCAGGTTCATGTCGGCCCGCCGTCTGCGGGCCGCCCATATCGCCCGAGGCGCGACAAACCACGCGCCGGCGACAATTGCCCCGATATACAGCAACAAAACGGCGGGCGGAAAAACGTGATCAGCATGCCCTCCGCCCGCCGTCAGGGCGTCGATGAACCCGTGGCTCACCCAGTGTACGGCGAACGCCGTCGCCAGCAGCACACCGCTGGCCAGCGTCATGATTTCCCTTCCGCGGCGGGGCCAGAAGTCTTCGCGCACAGCCTGGCGGTCCCATGGCCGGGCTTTCATACCGGTTGCGGCGACGGCGCTGACAATGTCGGATTCTGATATGAGATCGGTCTCGAAGCTGACCGACATCCTGGCATGCAGGACATCAAAATCGAGGTTAAGCACGCCCTCTCGCGCGGCAAGCGCCGATCGAAGCACTGCCACCTCTTCGGCGCAGTCCAAGCCAATGATTCTGAAATCCACGACCTTCGTCATTGCCGTCGCCTCCTGTTAAACTATACGGCGTCGGAGGCATTTGCGACGGCGGTCAGGTGCGTGAGAGGTTGATGTTCGCCAGGCCGCCCATTGCGGTTTCGCGGTACATCGAGGGCAAGTCATGGCCGGTCTGATTCATCACGGCGACGACGTTGTCGAACGACACGACGTGGTTTCCGTCGCCCAGCATGGCGTACTCGGCGCAGTTCACGGCCCGCATGGCGGCCATGGCGTTGCGTTCGATGCATGGAATCTGCACGAGTCCGGCCATGGGGTCGCATGTGAGGCCCAGGTGGTGTTCGAGGCCCATCTCGGCGGCGTATTCGATCTGCCTGTTGGTGGCGCCCATGATATAGGCGCCGGCGGCAGCGGCCATGGCGCATGCGGTCCCGATTTCGCCCTGGCAACCGACCTGCGCGCCGGAGATCGAAGCGTTGGTCTTGACCATATTTCCGACGAGTCCTGCGATTGCCAGCGCCTCAAGCCTGATTCTTTCCTGCCCGTTGTTAAGGCCGTAGAAGTGAAGCACCGCGGGCAGCACGGCGCATGATCCGCAGGTAGGCGCGGTGACGACCTCGCCACCGGAGGCGTTTTCCTCGGCGACGGCAAGCGCGTAGGCCGAGATTCTAGCTGATCTGGCCTCTGGTAGTCTCGACCCGGCGGAGTAGTACGCTCGGGCTTTTCGGCTAAGGCCAAGGCCGCCCGGAAGAACGCCCTGGGCGCGAAGCCCGCGCGATATCGCCGCCTCCATGACAGTCCAGACCTGCGAGAGGTAGTCCCAAATCTCAACGCCTTCGCGAGCCTCAACCATTGCCCAGAGCGGCTGGTTTTCGCGCTGCGCCCATTCGAGCAGACCCGCCATGGTGGAGTTTTCGTAATTCAGTCCGCTTGCCGGGGGCGGCGAGTTCTCAGCACGAATCTCTCCGCCGCCGATGCTGTAGCCTCTCCATGCACCAATGAGCTTCTGGTTTGAATCGAAGGCCTCGAACGTCATGCCGTTGGGGTGTTCGCTTAACGGCTCGTTCGGCCGCCATTCAATGGTGACCTCGACGGGCGACAGTGCATCCATTATCGCCTTGTCCGTCAGGTGCCCCCTGCCCGTCGCGGCCAAGCTGCCGTGAAGCGTCACTCGCATCCGCGCGGCACAGGGGTGGGCAGCGAGAAAATCCTCCGCTGCCTTCCGCGGCCCCATGGTGTGGCTGGCGGATGGCCCGTGGCCAATGCGATACAGCTCGCGAATGCTGGGCATGCCCTTCATACTGGACTCATTATTCACGTCCCCCACACAAGCCACACCGCGGTGGCTGTGAGGGCGGTTGTAACAAATGTAAATGGGGCGCCGATGCGAACGAACCCGCTGAAATCCATGTTGTCGCCGTTCTTCTTGGCCAATCCCATCGCCACGATGTTGGCTGAGGCCCCGAACGGCGTAACGTTGCCGCCGAGGCACGCGCCGATCAACAGGCCGAAGTACAGCACGGTTGGTTCGACGCCCAGCCTGGACGAAACATCGGCTATTAGCGGCAGCATCAGCGCGATGTACGGCACGTTGTCGACAAAGCCCGATACCAGCACCGAAACGACCACCAGAAACACGTATATCGCCAGCACGTTCGAGCCAAACGCCGATTGCATGCCATTGGCCAACACGCCGATGGCGCCCGACCTGTTCAACGCGCCAAGCATTATGAATATGCCCACAAGGAAGAACAGTGTTTCCCAGTCAAGCTGTCTCATGATGCGCATGGCCTCGCTGAGCTTTTCCTTGCGGAAGAGCACGAACCACACCTGGCCAAGCAAGGCGGCGAGCAGGCAGATCATGCCCGCCCGGGCCCCAACGCCCGTTTCATATATGCTGTTGACGGCAAGGCCGGCGACCATGGCGGTCAGAAGCAGCAGCGGAACCCAGGATATCACCCTGCTGTCGCGGGGGACGGGCTCCTTGTGCGTGTGCTTTCGCAGGACGAAGAAGCTATATGCCGCCCCGATAATAGCGCCAAATTCCACAAAGAAGAATATGCTCGGCTTGCCGTTGTAGAAGAAGAAATCGTTGAACGAGAAACCAGCGGCGCCGGCGAACAGCATCGACGGCGGATCGCCCACCAGCGTTGCAGTGCCCTGAAGGTTGGCGTTAACCGCCAGCAAAACCATTACCGGGCCGAGCGGAACCTTCACCTTCCTCGATATCTCGATGGCGATCGGCGCGACCACCAGCACTGTGGCGACGTTCTCCACGAACGCCGAAACCAGCCCCGCGAACAAGGCTATCAGCGCAATGGCGATGGCCGCGCTTGGCGACTTGTTGGCGATCCACTCGGCAATAACCGCCGGAACTCTGGAGTATATGAACAACTCGGCCAATATCAGCGAACCGACGTAAATGGCCAAGACGTTCCAGTTGATGTAGTCCCGCAGAGCTTCGACGAAAGGCGCAGCCCCGATGATAATCAGCAGGGCTGCCGCCCCAAGGCTTATCCATGCCTTCTTGTTGGAAAACACCGAAATCAACGCGTAAGCGAGAACCGTAATGCCTGCAACCAAGACGATATTCATGGCGGGCACTATGCCACCTGGCCATGGGCGCAGTCAAGAATAACCGGGGCAAGTATTTGGCTATTCTCCCCGGCCCGCAGCCACGACCTGTCCTCCACCCGGCCCGCCCGAAACGGAAGATCGAGAGCCTGCTTGTTTTTGTGCATCTGGCGGCTATTCTGTCTATAGCGGTTGTGGTAGACTCGCCGCGGGCACGGATGCCGAAAGAATGAGCGGAGGCGTTATGATTTCAAGAACCTTTGTCGCGGGCCTGATGGTCGTTGCCGCCTGCGCCGGCTGCGGGCATTCCAAATACGCCGCGGAGCTTGTCACTCCTCAAGCGGATCACAGCCTGATGGATAATCTGCTGTGGACCGATTCTTCCGCCGCGCGTCAGGGCATAGACTGCGTCGCCTTCGAAACAGACGACGGCGTCACTATCGACGCCTGGGTCATCCGCTCGCAAACCCGCCCGCCGCTTGGAACGATGGTGCTGCTGCACGGCCTGAACGAAAGCAAGGCAAGCTGGCCATACCTTGGCGCCGGCGAGCGACTGGCGAAAAAGGGCTACGACGTGGTCCTGCCCGACCTGCGAGCCCACGGCGACAGCACCGGCGAGCACATTACCTACGGCGTCAAGGAAAAGCATGACATCAAGTCGCTGGTGACAGATCTTAAACGCACCGGCAAGATCGAAGGCAAGGTGTATGTCTTCGGCGTCAACTATGGCGCTGACGTCGCCCTGCAATACGCAGCGATAGACCAGCGCGTGCAAGGCGTCATGGCTGTTGCGCCGCATGTCGATTTCGCCACCAGCGCCAGGCAGCAACTGCGGGGGCTGCTGCTGTCGGCAGCACAGGAAGACGCCATCATTAAAGAGGCTGCCACGATCGCCGGATTCGATGCATCCGAAACCTCCGCCCTCGCCGCGGCCGCAGCCATCAAATGCCCGGTTTACCTGGTGCACGGACTGCTCGACCCGATCGTTCCGCTCGACGCCAGCAGGCAGATTCTCGCCGCAGCCGGCGACCCCAAGCGCCTCCGCGTCATGGGGCTCGACCAGCTTGGCATAGTCGCGATTCTTGAAGACTGGATCGCCGATGAAATGGACGCCTTCGCCCGTGATGGACTTACGCCGAGGGAAACACAACCCGCGACGCAGATGCAATAGGACATACCGCCGACGCCCGTTGATCGTATCAAGGATGACACATGACAACCGCCTCAGGACAATCTCAGACGATAGTTATTCTCGATTTCGGAAGCCAATACGCGCAGCTCATTGCCCGGCGAGTTCGTGAGAACGGCGTGTACAGCGTGCTGGCGTGTCCGGACGTCTCGATCGATGAAGTAAAGGCCCTCAATCCCAAGGGACTGATCTTTACGGGCGGCCCAAGCAGCGTGTACGAAAGCAAGGCGCCGCGATGCAACCCCGCACTGCTTGACCTGGGCGTTCCGGTGCTGGGCATCTGCTACGGAATGCAAATCGCCTGCCAGATACTCGGCGCAAACGTCCGCCCCGCCCCCAGCAGAGAGTACGGCCGAACCATGCTGCAAGTGGCCCAGCCAAACGAACTGCTGCGGAACATCCCGGCACAAACCACCGTGTGGATGAGCCACGGCGACCAGGTCAAGGAACTCGGCGGCGACTTCATCACACTGGCTGCGACGCAGTCGTGCCCTATCGCCGCCGTCAAGCACGCCACCCGCCCGTTCTACGGCGTGCAGTTCCATCCGGAGGTCACGCACACTCCGCACGGCAACGAGATCTTCATGAACTTCCTTTACGAGATCTGCGGCTGCGACGGCCTGTGGAAGATGGGCTCGTTCATCGAGGCAGTCGTCAGCGATATCCGCGGGCGAGTTGCGCCCGACGAGCGGGTGATCTGCGGGCTCTCGGGCGGCGTTGATTCATCCGTTGTAGCCGCCCTGCTGCACCAAGCGGTTGGCGACAGGCTGGCGTGCATCTTCGTCGACAACGGGCTGCTGCGAATGAACGAGGCCCAGCTTGTTCGCACGACGTTCGCCGACAACTTCAAGATCGACCTGACGGTGGTGTCGGCAGCGGATGAGTTTCTTGGCAGGCTCAAGGGCGTCCAGGAACCGCAGGAGAAACGCCGCATCATCGGACACACGTTCATCGACATCTTCAAAACCGCCGCCAAGTCCATCAAGAACGCAAGGTGGCTGGCGCAGGGCACGCTCTATCCCGACGTGATTGAGAGCGGCCACTCGCTTGCGGGACAGGCTGCGAACATCAAGCTGCACCACAACGTCGGCGGACTGCCGGCGGAACTGGGCTTCGACCTTATCGAGCCGCTCCGCGACCTGTTTAAGGATGAGGTGCGCAAGGCGGGCGAACTGCTGGGGCTTGGCGAAAACGTCGTCTGGCGGCATCCGTTCCCCGGGCCCGGCCTGGCCGTGCGATGCATCGGCGAGGTGACGCCCGAGCGCCTGGAGGTGCTACGCCAGGCCGACAACATCCTGCTTGAGGAAATCACCGCCAACAACCTTTACCGCAAGACAGCACAGACGTTCGCCGTGCTGCTGCCGGTCAAGTCCGTCGGCGTGATGGGCGACGGAAGAACCTACGACAACGTCATCGCCATTCGCAGCGTCGACACCAGCGACTTCATGACGGCGGACTGGTCTCGAATTCCCTACGACGTGCTGGCGATGATCTCCAACAGAATCATCAACGAGGTCCGCGGCGTGAACCGGGTTGTCTACGACATTTCCTCAAAGCCCCCCGCCACCATCGAATGGGAATGAGGAACCGTCGCGGACACGTGAGGATGTAAAGCCCCGGTGGAAACTGCGGGGGACAGAAATTTATCGCGCAGCGACACCTCACCATTTTCGCATGCAATGCACTCATCTGACGCACATGATTGCCATGCATATTTCCTCGTCCTGCATTAAAGGGCTTTTGCCCACATGCAGGTATGCTTTTCTATAGTTGAAATGTGTTTGTCATGGATGGCATGTCAGCATATAATCCGCCTGCTTGATTCACAGGCTATCGTATCTTGATATAGTCATTTGCCGTATCGTGCGCCACACGCATCAGAGGCAACGGAATGGAGCGAGCATGAGATGCTTTATGACTAACCGGGAGTGCATTTTTGACAAACAGATCCAGGCGCACTGGGGCAGGATGTACGAGGAACTGCCAAACGTGCTGTCGACTTCCAAAGTCTTTGTGGTTGACGTCACTCACTACACCGGCAAACCAGACATGGCTATCTACTTCGCATTGGGGTTATCGCATGCAATGGGCCGAGACACGGTTCCGATCACAAATCGGGCAAAATATCGTGACATTCCACAGTCAAATAACGACGTGAAGCCGGCGGCTGGATTAATCGTCACAGCCCGCACAGGCGCAACAGCTTGCCCAACTTAAAAAATACTGATTTCGGGCCGGTTTTTTATTAAAGTCGCCTCTTGCCCCCTTCGCGCCCCAGGACGGCGCGGTATCATAATGGTGTTGCTTCAGCGCCCCAGGAGGTGCTCAAATGACAAATGAATACCGCAGAAAAATTAAGATGGTCTTCTTCATCGTCCTGAGCTTCGCAGCCATGTGCTGAGGCGATAACTACGTCAGCCGACGCTTAAACTCGCCCTCGTCAATAATCTCCACCCCAAGCGCGCGCGCCTTGTCGGCCTTTGATCCGGGCGAGTCGCCGACAACCACGAACGACGTGTTCTTCGAAACGCTCGACGCCACCTTGCCGCCCGCCGCCTTTATTGCGTCCTCGACGCCCTTGCGCGAAAACCCCGACAGCGTGCCTGTAACGACTACCGTCTTTCCCGTCAGCGGCAGGTTGCCTTCGGCAGGCCGGCTTTGGCTGGTCAGCACAACGCCCGCCTCCTCAAGCCGCCGCACCGTTTCCGCGCCGGCGGGGCTATGGAAAAAGAGGTAGATGCTCTCGGCGATGACCGGGCCGATTTCGTTGATGTCGTTGAGCGTTTCCACATCCGCCTCCGCCAGCTTCCGCACGCTCGCAAAATGCTCGGCAAGCACCTCCGCCGCTCTGCTTCCCACGTGCGGAATGCCAAGCCCGGCTAGCACGCGGGCCATGCCGCGTTCCTTGCTTGCGGCGATTGCGTCGACGATATTCTGCGAGCTTTTCGCGCCCATGCGGTCCAGCCGTTGAAGATCGAATATCGTCAGGTTGAACAGGTCGGCAAGGTGGCGAACCATGCCGCGCGTGACAAGCTGATCGATCACTGCCGGGCCGAGGCTCTTGATGTCCATCTGGTCTCTGCCGGCGAAATGCTCCAGCCGCTGGCGAATCTGCGCGGGGCAGTCGGGGTTGACGCAGCGGACGTAAACGCCGCCGGGGTCTTTCTCGGTTGGCTCGCTGCACGACGGGCAGTTCGCCGGCGGCAGCGTCGTGGGCGCGTCCTTGGGGCGCTTGTCGAAGACAACCTGCACAACCTGCGGAATGATCTCGCCCGCCTTCTCGACAACGATTGTGTCGCCCACCCGCACGTCCAGCCGTGCCACCTGATCGTAATTGTGCAGCGTGGCGCTGGTGACCGTTGTGCCGGCAAGCTGCACCGGGTCGAAGTGCGCCCCGGGCGTTATCACGCCGGTCCTGCCGACGTTCTGGCTGATTTGCCGCAGGACGGTCTGTTCCTGCTGGGCCTGATACTTGTACGCGATGCACCATCGCGGGAATTTGCTGGTTGCGCCAAGCTCGTCCCGCAGGCCAAGTTCGTCCACCTTCACGACCATGCCGTCGGTTTCGTAATCGACCTGGGCCTTCATCTCCTGCCACTGGTGGATGAATTGCAGGGCCTGCGCTACATCCTCGCAGACCCGCCTGTGCGGGTTGACGGTGACGCCCCACCGGCTCATCGCGTCCATCAGTTCGCTGGCTCGCGCTGCCGAGGACGGCTGCACCCTGCCCACGCCGTGCGCCAGAAACGCCAGCCCGCGCTGTGCGACTGCCTTCGGATCGAGCTGCTTGAGCGTGCCCGCCGCCCCGTTGCGAGTGTTGGCGAAGGTTTCAAGGCCCTGCTCTACGCGTCGCGCGTTGAACGCGGTGAACGTATGTTTTGGCCAGTATACTTCGCCGCGAACTTCCAGGACATCCGGCGCATCGTCGCCGCTAAGGGCAAGCGCGATGGTTTTGATCATGCGGGCGTTGGCGGTGATGTCGTCGCCGCGCCGCCCGTCACCGCGCGTCGCCGCCTGAACGAGCCTGCCATTTTCATACAGCAGCGTGACGGCCACGCCGTCGATCTTGGGATCAACCAGGTAGTGAAACCTCGCCCCGCCCAGCGACTTTCGCACGCGTGCGTCGAACTCGGCCACCTGCTGTTCGTTGTAGGTGTTGTCGATGCTGAGCATGGGCGTGGAATGCGTGACGGTGTCGAATCCGGATATTGGCTCGCCCCCGACGCGCTGCGTGGGCGAGTCGGGCGTCACCAGTTCGGGATGCGCCGCCTCAAGCGAGGCGAGTTCCTGCATCAGGCGGTCGTATTCCAGGTCCGAGATTTCCGGCTTGGCCTCGACATAATAGAGGTAGTCGTGGCGTCGAATGAGGCTGCGGAGTTCGTGAATGCGTTGTGCGTCGTTCATGTCTGGTCAAATCATGCCTTCGGGTGACCGCGCGTAAACCCACTCGTCGCCGGCGATCTGGTAGTCAATCAGTTCCGAATTGTCGAACAGCAGGCCGATTTCCCGCCTGGCCGATTCCGGCGAATCGCTGCCGTGCACAACGTTGTATCGCTTTGACATTCCAAAGTCACCGCGAATCGTGCCCGGATCGGCGTCGGGACCGAAGGTCGCTCCCAAAATCTTCCTCGCCACGGCGATGGCCGAATTGCCTTCAAGCACCATCGCGACGAGGGGCCCGGACGTAACGAACTCGACCAGCGGCCCGTAGAAATCCTTGCCCTTGTGCATCAGGTACATCTCGCCCGCGAGCTGCTGCGAGAACTTCACGAGCTTCAGACCGACGATCTTGAGGCCCTTCTGCTCGAAGCGGTCAATAATCCTGCCGACGATGCGGCGTTGAACAGCATCCGGCTTGCACAGTACGAGTGTTCGTTCCATTGTTCTTTCCGTGAAGGTTTGCTAGTCGGCTGAGGCTATCACCGCGTCAGCGACCCGCCGCACCTGCGCCACAAGCGCGTCCACAACCGCCTGGTCTTTTGACTCGCCCATGATCCGCATGATAGGTTCGGTGTTTGAAGCCCGGACGTTGACCCACGCCTCTGGCAGGTCGATTCGCAGGCCGTCGTCGGTATTGAAAGCGGCGTCTTTTCGCGACGAGAATTCTCGCATCAGCGCCTCGGCCACGGCGGGGGCGACGCCCGCGGGGCATGGGAATTTCGTCTTCACCATGACGTAGTGCGGAATCATCGCGGCCAGTTCGCTGAGTTTCTTGCCGGTCTGGGCCATGTACTGAAGAATCAGGGCCATTCCAACGAGGCTGTCTCGCACGGGCGCCACTCTTGGATCGATAACGCCGCCGTTGCCCTCGCCGCCGATAACGCAGCCGTGCTTGATAATCGCTGCCGCAACGTTGGCCTCGCCGGTGGGCGTTCGGACAACGCTTTGACCTGCCGCCGCGGCGATGTCGTCTATCATGCGGGATGTTGACAGGTTTGTCGCCACCTTGCCCTTGCGATGCGAAAGCGCAAACGCAGTGGCGAGCGCCAACGTGTACTCCTCGCCGATGAAAACGCCGTTTTCGTCAACGACAACAAGCCTGTCTGCATCGGGATCCTGCGCAAATCCAACATCGGCGCCGTGTTTACGTACGGCCTGGCAAAGCTGGTCGAGATTCTCGCGGATGGGCTCGGGCGTGTGGGCGAACTGGCCGGTGGGCTCTCCGTTTATCTGATCAAGCTTGCAGCAGAGCTTTTCCATCAGCAGCCGCGTGACGGCACAACCCGCGCCGTTGATGCTGTCGACAACCACCTTGAACCTGCGCGAGGCGATTGTCTTCAGATCGACCATCTCGCACACGGCATCGACATGCCAGCCGTGCGTGCGGGTTTCGGCCCGCTGCACGCCGACGTTTTCGACGGCAGAGAGATCGAATTGCCCCGCCTCCCATATCTTCTTGAGCTCCTGGGCAGCCGGCGCCGCAAGCCCCGCCCCGTTTGGCTGAAGAAACTTGATTCCGTTGTAGACGATAGGATTGTGCGAGGCGGTGATAACAACGCCGCCCTGAGCCTTAAGCCTGCTGGTTGCAAGCGCTGCCCCCGGAGTGGTGACGACGCCCAGGTCGATCACGTCCACGCCGCCGGCGGTCAGTCCCGCAGCCACCGCGTTGAACATCATGTCGCCGCTACGGCGCGTGTCTCTGCCGACGGCAACCGTTGGGCGGGCGCCGGCAGCGCCTGCCTTGAGCATCCTGGCGAACGCCAGGCCAAAATCGCACGCAATGTGCGGCGTAAGCGTTCCGCCGATTGTTCCCCTGACGCCCGAGACGCTCACCATCAGCCGATCTTCCATTATTCCTTGCCTTTCCGGCCAGAAGCCGTGGTTACTCTATATCGGCAAAGCCCCGGGCCATGGCTTTAGCGTCTGCGGCGCATCTCGCGTTGTATGTCGCGCGTGGCGTCCCGCTTCTTTATGTCCTGCCGCTTGTCGTATTGCTTCTTGCCGATAGCGACGCCGATCTCGCACTTCGCCCAGCCGTGCTTGAAATAAACCGCAAGCGGAACCAGCGTTTTGCCCTTCTGGCGAACATGCCCTTCCAGCGCCTCGATCTGCCGGCGATGCAGCAGGAGCCTGCGGTCGCGGGTCTGGTTGTGCTGCATTCCCGGCCCGGCCTGCTTGTACGGCCCGATGGTCATGCCGACAAGATACGCCTGTCCGTTGCGGATGGCTGCAAATGCGTCGTCCAGCATCGCGTTGCCCTCGCGCAGGCTTTTGACCTCGGTGCCAAACAGTTCGAGGCCGCACTCAACCACTTCGAGGATATGAAACTCATGCCTCGCCTTGCGGTTGGAAATTCTGGGGGTGTTTGGTTTGTCCTTTGACATGGCGTTGTCACCTGAGGGCGAATATAGCGTAGTAGCCGCCGTCATGCCATTGGGTGGCGTCGGAAGCGCCGCCGGGAAGCGTCAATTCATCTTTAATCAGTTCGAGGTTGCGGTGTTTCTGGAGCAGCCAGCGGACGTTCTGCTGGTTCTCTTCCTGTTCGATGCTGCACGTGCTGTACACCAGCCTTCCGCCGGGCCGGGTGAACATCACGGCCATGCTCGCCAGCGTTCGCTGATCGGCGGCAACCTGGTTGAGCGAGCGAAGATCGAACCGCCACCGGGCCTCGGGCCTGCGCGCCAGCACGCCGGTGTTGCTGCACGGAACGTCCACCAGCACGCGGTCGAACGAGCCGATTTCAAGCCCGCCCGCCGCCTCAGATGGCATTACGTTAATGATGCCAATGCCCATTCTCCGGGCGTTTTCGGTGATCCGCAGCCGCTTGTCTTCGCTTACGTCCAGCGCGGTGATCGAGCCCTTGTCGGCCATGAGCTCGGCGATGTGCGTGGTTTTCGTGCCAGGCGCAGCGCAGAAATCCAGCACATTCATTCCCGGCCTGGGATCAAGGGCAAGTGAAACCTGCGTGGCGGTCGGGTCCTGCGGCTGAAGCAGGCCGGCCTTGAATTCGTCGCCGGCGAGCATGTTGACGCCGTCCCGAGCGACAATGCTCAGTCCGTTTGCGTGCGGCTGGGCCTCGAGGCCTGACGCCGCCAGCGATTCAATCGCCTTGGTGACCGTGGTCTTAAGCGTGTTGACTCGCAAAATCATCGGCGCCCGCGAATTGGCATGGAATGCAAGGTTGATGGTCGTCTTCATGCCGAACTGGGCGTGCCATTTCTCAGCCAGGTCGATTGGAAGAGAAAACGCATCGGCGATGTATCTCTGCGGCATTCTCTGCGGGTCCGCAAAGATCGGCCGCTTGAGCCTGCGCCACGAATCCGGCGTCATCGGCAGCACGTCTCCGGCGGGAACGAACGGGCCGGTCTCGACAGGGCCTATCTCGCGGGTAATGCTTCTTAGCAGGCCGTTGACGAACCCCTGCTGGCGGCGGTGATGAAACCGGTCCGCCTGCTCGACCGCTTCGTTAACCGCGGCGAAATCAGGAATTCGTTCGAGAAAGAGTATCTGGTATGCGCCAAGCAGCAGAATCTCGTTCACCGGCCCGGGCATGGTGTGGTTTGGCTGACGCAGAAACGCGCGAATGACGGTCCGCAGCGTTTCCCTTCGACGAAGCACGCCCAGCGCCAGTTCGCGGGCGAGGCTGCGGTCCGCCGGCGAAAGCACAGATTGGCCGATCAGGCGGTCCAGATGCGCGGTGACGTTCCCGCCGCGGTCCCGCAGCGCTTCAACAGCTATATCCCTTGCAGTGTAAACGTTCATGCCTGTTCCAATGAAACGAACCTGTCGCCCTGCCGGACGCGGTATCCGTTCGCAAAATCATGCCATTCCATCAGGCGCTTGCCGGCGGGCTTGATCTCCAGCACAGTCAACCTGCCCTCGCCGGTCTGCACCGACAGATCGTCGCGCAACTGCCCTGCCGGCGCATCGCCGCCGTGGCCGCCGGATGCATCGCACCGAGCAAGCGTAACCTCGATGCGACGCTCGCCGCTGACGAACAATGTCCGAGCGCCCGGCCAGGGCCAGGTTCCGTGAACAAGATTGCGTATCGTCGCAGCCGGCAAATTCCAGTCTATCACGCCGTCGCACTTCTTGAGGCCCGGCGCCTTGGTTGCAAGCGAATCATCCTGCGGCGTTGGAACCGCCGGCGGATTCCCCCCAAGCATATCAAGCGTTTGCAGCACAGCTTGCGCGCCAAGCTGGGCAAGCCGCGCCTTGAGCTCCCCTGCCGTTTCACGCCGAGCGATCTGCGTGCTGAGCCGAAGGTACACGTCGCCGGCATCCATCCTGTCCACAAGCGAGAACGTGGTCACGCCGGTCGTTTCATATCCTTTAATGATGGCCCAGTTTATCGGCGCCGCCCCCCGCAGGTCCGGCAGAAGCGACCCGTGCAGGTTGAAGGCATCGATGCGAACGGACTTTCTGGCCTCCAGCCGCACCATCTGGCCGAAGTCCGCGACGATCATCGCATCCGCCGCCGCCTCGCGAAGACGTTCGATCATGGCGGGGTCGTTTATGTTGGGGCATTCGACCACATTCAGCCCAAGTTCCGCCCCCGCCACAGCCACCGGCGTCGGGCGCAGTTGACCGCCCCTGCCCGCGTGCCTGGCCGGTTGGGTCGCCACGATGGCGATGTCGTGCCCAGCGTCGCGGCATGCGCGCAGCGAAGGCGTCGCAAACTCGCCGCTGCCGCAGAAAACAACCCTCATGCCACTTCCTTTCCGCCAGAATGATACTCTCAGCCCCGCCCCAGTTGCACCCCAAAAGCCTTATCCGACAACGTTTTGTGAAATCACGCAGCGATCCTCGCCGTTTTCGCTCGGGTAACACCCCATGCCGCGCAACCAGATCCATGCGGCGGGACCAGCGCGACGAATGGAGCCCCGCATGGCAATGCGGGGACCTAACTGTTATCGCGCAGCGAATCCTCGCCGTTTGCTGTTCTGGTTTGCGTCGTGATTATCGCACGAAGAAACAAATACAACGGCGATGTGTCGCTACGCGACGTAAAGTCAGGTCCCCGCATTGCCCTGCGGGGCTCCGCACGTTGGGCTGGCTCTTGGTTACTGAGTGTAATTCGAACCAAATTCCACTGAGTGGTTTCGCTGCGCGAGGTTGTTGAACTGCCCGCCTTCGTGTGTTGGGAACCTTAGTCTATCCCCACATTCGACGAGCAAGAATGCCCGGAAAGCAAAACTGGGTTCCGGCGCACAATCACCGAAACCCAGTTCCCCTGATTACAGTTCCCTGCGGAGAATGCTACTGAACTCGCCTCTCCACCATTTCAGCGCCGGCCGCGTCTCCTGCGGCATGCCGCCACTGCGCCACCGCCGAGTACAATCGCCATGCTTGATGGCTCTGGAACAGGGGTGCCGCTCACAACCACGTTATCCGCAAACCAGCTCAGGGTGCCGCTCGAATTGGCCAATCGCAGCTCGTCGATGCTGTCGAATCCACCATAGTTCGTGAAACTGCTTACCAGGTTCCCTCCGTAGTACATCGAAACTCCCTCGGACGGATTGAATGTCAGTTGCACGTGCTGCCATCCGTTGAGCATTGCTCTTCCCGCGGCCCCCGCCTTGATCTGCCCGGTGGTCGTCCAGCTATTGAATCCCGAGGCTCCGCCACCAGTGCCGAATGCGCCAACATAAAGATACCCGGTGATGTAATAGTAGCTGTCCTTCTCGCGGTTGTACAGCGCAACCGTAAACCTATAATCGTTTGGCGCCGCATAGTTCGATTGGAACAAATCGAAGTCGATTGTCATCGTCGACTCCGGCGCCACTTCCGGAAGACCCAGGTAGATCTTCGTCCCGGCAGCCGTCCCGAACGCCAACATCCCGGCGCCGGCCTCATCGCCATAGAAATTCCCAATGTTTGAACCGTCAGCAGCGAAAACACCTGAACCAACAGTCCATGCGGGATTGGATGTGTAATTGTTGTCCGAGAAATTGTCGGTCAACAGAACCGCCGCCGATGCCTCTGACGCCCACCAGCACAAGCATGCCGTCAGCACAACGCTCAAGCCGCCACGTAGCCATCTCACATTGCACCTTCCTTTCCTCTTCCTGATATGAACAGCACAGGCAACGAGCCTCTGCCGTCTCATCTCGTGCGGACCATCAAGACCCGCTCGAGATACAGATACTCTTTTTCGTTCGCGCCATTCTCATCCTGGGTTGTAGATCTCTCCACCTTCACCCTTCCCCAGAAGTCATACTGCCCCGACTTCCCGCTCGACATCGGCCGATCGCACTGGAACTGCACATTCCAGCATGTCGGCATCGCCACGAAGAACTTGCTGTCACTCTGAACCTGGGCGTTGCCCAGTAGTTTGCGCCAGTGGTACCCCGGACTGCTGGTTGCATCCTTGTAGCTCAGAGGCAGGCCCTCGCTCACCACCACCTTCGTGGGCATGCCGCTTTGCTGGTGAATCCCGGCCTTGAGAATGATCGAATCCGGCTCAAGCGAGTCTGCCAACGGTACTCGAATCGCCAGGCCGCATTCCGACGTTGGATCGCCCACCACCTGTGCGGGCGCCACCACTCTGGGGATCGCGGGCGGCGTGAATTCGACCAGTTCATGCGCCTTGTAGCCGCGGAATTGCTCGGGGAGCGGCCAATCGCGGTTCATCGATGCATAAAGGTCCAGCTTCTCCGCCATCCGCCCAACCGTCTTGTCGAGTTTAGCCTTGTCCAGCCTTTGTTGGGCCTGCTCCGTCATCGTCTGTTTCAGCCGTTCAACGGCAGACACAAGATCCAAAGGAAAGGTCGCGGGCTCCCCGCCCTCCAGCAGATACCGGCGTTTCAGCAGCGAGTATCTCGCAATCTCGGCCGCATCCAGAGAAGCTCTCGCGTGACGCACGCGTCTCAACAGCACCTAATCGCCGTTGCAGGCGTCTTGTGCTTCCTGGAAGTACTTCTTGGCTCTCACGATGAAGTCCGTGTCCAGGTAATGAAGCGTGGTGTGTTCCGTGCCGCAGAGTATCGTGTACCCCGGCGGATTCCGTCTCGCCGACTGCATAAGATCGTTGCGATACCTGGCGATGACCTTCCCCGCCGGGCCGTAATACCCGTCCATGAACTGGGCCGACAGAGCATCGAAATCCAGACCAGGGTCTTCCATCAGCTTGCAGATCAGCCACCGCTTCATGTCGGCCATATCCCCAAGAACCACCCCTGGGAACGTCTCATACTGGGTGAATATCCCCTGCACCCGGTGGTCCAGAAACAGTTGGTAGTCAGGCTGATACGTGAACTCGGTCGGTATGGGGTACTCCATGGAATCGGGCATGTGGCAGTACCCGTAGTCCCATATGCGAAGATGCCGGGTGATCTTGGCCCAGCCTCGCAGTTTGTTCAGGAAACCCGCGTTTCTCGGATGAGTTGCCGGAAGCGTGACCAGGCTCTGCGTGTCGCACAGCGTGATCAGGACGTTGTCGTCGCATCGCATTCGCTTGGGCGGCTCTTCGGTGTTCTGATACGCGAGCGTCTCGATGACGACATCGCCGTCATATTCCGCCACACGCCGCGCCTGATCGTTCACGAAGTCCAGCATCACGCCGGATTCCGACCCCTCGCGCATGCGAATAGCCGTGCTCTCGGGACTCTCCGAGTACAGGTTGGGCTCATCTTCCTTGGAGAAATGGTAGACCAGGGGCCTTGGGGTCCCTCGCTCATTCGAAGCCGCCTGGTCTCGCAGGATCAACTGCTTGAGCTTCTCGGCGAACAGATCCCGCAACCCCCGGCCGTCAGATCGTACGTCGCCTTGGTTCTCTTCCCGCCGCGAAGCGCGAAGTACTCCGGGTGTTCCTTGAACAGCCCCTCCCGGTTCGGGATGTAGGAATCAAAGCTATGCGCGCACCAGGGACGAGAACTCAGCAGCATGCTCTCGTTGCACCCGTACTTGGGCGCAATGGCGCCTTCCCCGGGGCCGCGGGCGTTCATGCGACTTCGGCTGACGAACGCCGCGCCGTCAATGGGCGGATCATAACCCGTCATATTCATATTCATCGCGCGCCTGGCGAACGCGGGCCGGCCGCAGCGGTCGATCGGCCCGACGGACAAGTCTTGCGAATGCGGCACAAACTCTTCCTGCGGGTTCCACCAGCGAACGCCGAGATGATCCTCCAGGAAATGGTAAACCGCGTAGAGGGTTCCTCGCCCAGCACCGCCGCACAGAACCACCCCGCCCTCGCACGTCTTGATCCTCCACGCCTCGTCGCCGTCGGGAAGAAGATTCAGTTCACGGGCCTTCTGTGTCCTTCCGACGAACAGACGCGGACCGCTGATTTCCGTGGAGCTCTCTTTAATGATGGTGAATTTGGCCGACGTGATCTTCAGCAGGTAATCCTGAAGTTCTTCCGCAGCCGTCTGCTCCTGTAGCGATGCATCGTCAGGCACGACAATTCCAGCCGCCGCCGCCCCGCCAGCGCACTTGCGCCAAGCGCTAATCCCCCGCATAACTCCCAGGAATCGAAACCAGCACGACGGACGAAGTCCCGCATGGCAATGCGGGTTTTAGCAATGTGCTGATTTCGGTTACCGGGTGCGATGCGAAGTGTTGGAAGCGATGTAGATATGTGCTGTGTCTACTATCTGGTATCTACTTTCTGCTATCTCGCCGCCGAAGGCGGCGTCGTACTTTTTGCTTGATTGGGGTTGTTCATGCTGCTATAGTTGTTTGGTATCTGTTAGGTAGTTATCGGAGTAGCAATGAACATCGAGAAGATCGACGAGCCTATCGGCATGCTGGCCGATTTCTCGGGCGGGCAATGCCGGCCGGTGCGGTTCATGTGGAAGAGCCGCTCGTATGACGTCAGCACCGTCAACGGCCAGTGGATCGACCGCGAAGGCGGAACCCTGAGCCTGCATTATAGCGTTCAGGCGGCGGGGCAAACATGGCTTTTGCACCTGAACATTCATGACGTTCAATGGCGGCTCGACCAGGTTGTCGTATAGGGGCGGCCATGAAATTGGAAAACCTCATCCTTCACGTTGACATCGACGCGTTCTTCGCATCGGTGGAGCAGTTGCTCATACCTGCGCTTCGAGGAAGGCCGGTGATTGTGGGCAGCGGGGTCATCGCGTCGTGCAGTTACGAGGCGCGGCGATTCGGCCTCAAGGCGGGCATGCCGCTGCGCGAGGCTCGCCGACTGTGCCCGCGAGTTGAAGTGCTTAAAGGAGATGCGCAGATCTACCGCTGCTTCGCCGAGCACGTGTGGGAGGTTTGCCGCCGCTATATGCCCGCCCTGGAGACCTATCTGGATGAGGCATACGGCGACGCCACCGGCGTATCCGTCAACTCGCCGCCGGAACTGGGCGAGGATCTGCGGCGATCCGTCGCCCGCGAGGTCGGCCTGCCTGTTTCGGTAGGGCTTGGCGCCAACCGCATGATGGCGAAGATAGCCTCAAGCGCCGCCAAGCCGGGGGGCGTAAAGTGGATTCCCGCAAGCAAGGCCCGCGAATATCTCGCCCCGCTGCCGGTGCGAAAGCTCCCAGGCGTGGGCGGAAGAACCGAGCAGGTGCTGCGGGACATGAACATCACCACCATCGGCCGGCTCTGCGAACTGCCGCGAGCCACGCTTGAAGGAATGTTCGGCATGCGCGGCTCGGAGCTGTACGACCGCTGCCGCGGCATCGACGATCGCGGCAGAAAGGTGGCTGCGGTCAACGTCGCGGACCAGAAATCGAGCACGCCCCCCGCAAGAAAACCAAAAACCATCTCGCGTGAAACCACGTTCCATCATCCAACGTGCGACGCCGTGCACATCGAGGGCATGCTGTTCTACCTGCTTGAGCGGGCGATGCGATGCGCCAGGTCGCTTGACCTGTACGTCGGCGCGATTGAAACCCGCATCCGCTACGACGACTGGAAGCAGGTCGACGCATCACACACACTGGCGGCGCCGACGCAGCGCGACGACGTGGCCTTCGCCGCGGCCAGGGATTTGCTTGGGCGGCTGTATCGGCGAAGGGTGTCGTTGCGGCACGTGGGCGTGACGCTGTCGAAGTTTTCGCCGGCGGCGATGCACGGGCGATTGTTCGAAACCGCGCCGGCGGCCCGCCAGCGCGAGCTTTGCGAGGCGGTGGATGGAATCCGCGACCGCTTCGGACACGCCGCGGTGGTGACGGGCGCGTCAATCGACCTGCTGGGCAAGCTGGGACGAAACGAGTACGGATTCATCCTCAGAACACCATCGCTGACGAAATAGGCGGCTATGATAACTCCCCTGCATGTTCGCAGCGGCTATTCGTTCTGCCGGGGCGTGGCGCTTCCGGATCGGCTGGTCAACGTCGCGGCGCGCCTGGGGCATGGCGCGCTGGCCATGACGGACGTGAACAATCTCTGCGGTGCGACGGTTTTCTGGAAGAAGGCCGCGGCAGCGGGCATTTCGCCGATCATCGGCGCGGAGCTTTTGGATGGCGGCCTGTCTGTCGTTGCGTTGTGCGCCGACGAGACGGGATACGAAAACCTCTGCCGGCTGATCACCCGCATTCATTGCGGCCGGGGCGAGGGCGAGAACCTGATCGACGATCTTGCCGAATTGAGCGACGGGCTTGAGCTGCTCGTAGACGCCCCATCCGCCGCCGGGGCTCTGGCCAGGCGGCTTGGACGGCGACTGTGGGTTGCGATAGATCCCTTCGGCCCGGATGAGATGCACAACCTCAGGCTGATGGATTGCGCCGAATCATTGGGTCTTCGCCCCGTCGTATCGGGCAGGGCCCTGCTTGCGGAGGAAGGCGACATCGAGGCGGCGAAGCTGCTTGCGGCGATTCGCACCGGAAGAACGCTCGACAGCGTGGAAGGCGGCGCGATTCCCCCGCGATCGTCGTTCCTTCGCCCCGGCGAGCAGATCCGCCTGGCGGCTGCGCAGTTCGCCTCGGCGATCGACAACAACATGCTTCTGGCCCGGCGGTGTTCGTGCTTCAAGTTGCTTCCTCGCTCGCCGGTGTTTCCGGACTTTGCCTGCCCCGCCGGGACGGATGCTCGTTCGTATCTGCGCCGGCTGTGCGTTGAGGGGCTTGGGCGGCGCTACGATGCCGACATGCTGCCCCGCGCTCTTGCGAGGATGGACAGCGAGCTTGCGGTCATCCAACGCATGGGGTTCAGTGCATATTTTCTGGTCGTGTGGGACATTGTCCAATACGCCCGTCGTCGCGGAGCGCCCGTCGCGGGCAGGGGCAGCGGCGCAAGCAGCATCGTGGCGTATTCGCTGGGGATAACCAACGTCTGCCCGCTGCGGCATGCCATTCCGTTCGAGCGGTTCCTGCACGAAGGACGGGAGGATTTTCCCGACCTGGACGTTGATTTCTGCTGGCGGCTGAGGGATGAGGTAATCGACTACGCCTTCAAGCGCTGGGGCGTCGATCACGTGGCGATGGTCAGCATGCACGGCACGTTTCAGGCTCGTTCGGCGTTGCGTGAAACCGCCAAGGCCATGGGTTATTCCGATTCGCAGATATCCCGCATGGACGAGCTTATCGACGACGCCGACGGCGGCGCGCACGCCCCTGCCGCCATCGCCCGCCTGGCGGGGAAGATAATCGACCTTCCGCACAACCTGTCGGTGCATCCCGGCGGCATCGTCATCGGCCCCAAGCCCATCGACCACTACGCCCCGATCCAGCCGGCCCACAAGGGCGTGAACATCACGCAGTACGACAAGAACGGCGTGGAGGACATCCAACTGGTCAAGCTGGACCTGCTTGGAAACCGCAATCTCTCAACTGTCCGCTACGCCATCGACCTGATTCGCGCCGGCGGGCAAGAAATTGATATTGAAACTATTCCATGCGATGACGCGGCGACGGTCGGCCTGTTGCAGCGGGCCGACACGGTCGGCTGCAACCAGCTTGAATCCCCGGCCATGCGCCGCCTGTTGCGGATGATGCAGCCGAGAAACGCCGCGGGCGTGATGCAGGCGCTGGCCATGATAAGGCCAGGCGCCGCCGGAATCGGCATGAAGGAGACGTTCATCCGCCGACTTCGCGGGCTGGAGCCCGTCGAGCCGCCGCCGCCCCAGGTCGCCGGCGTGCTGGACGACACGCTGGGCATAATGCTTTACGAGGACGACGTGCTCAGCATGGCGGCTGCGATGCTCGGCATTCCCATGGCGAAGGCCGACCGATTCCGCCGCAGCGTGCAGAAATGCCGCGACGACCGCGCCAGGCTCGAGCTTTCACGCGAGTTCCTTGCCGGCTGTCGCGCCAACGGGCTGGACCTCGATTACGCAAAGGGCATCTGGGTGCAGATGGCCAAATTCAACGCCTACTCGTTCTGCCGCGCCCACGCCGCAAGTTACGGCCTGCTTGCCTACGCCGGCGCATACCTGCGGACGCACTACCCGCTGGAGTTCTGGGTCTCTGCCCTGAACAACAATCAGAGCATGTACCCCCACCGCGTGTACGTCGAGCAGGCCAAACGCGACGGAATAAAGTTCCTGCTGCCCGACGTGAACCGGTCACTGGCCGAGTTCGCGATCGAGGACGGCGCCGCCCGCATCGGGCTCGATCGCGTATCGGGCCTGGGTCCTGTCGGCGTCCAAGAGATTATCAACTGCCGATCCAGGGCTCCGTTCGAGGGGCTCAGCGATTTTCTTTCACGCACGAGCATCGGCGAACAGGAGGCCCGATCGCTCATCCTGTGCGGCGCGTTCGACTGGACCGGCAGAAGCCGCCCGATGCTGATGATGGAGCTTAACCTCTTCCACCGCATCGGCCCGCGCAGGCTCAAGGGCGGCGCCACTCTTCTGCCGGCCCTGCCGACGCTGCCCCACGCGCCGGGCGACTACAGCCCGCATCGCAAATACTTCGACGAGCGGACAATCCTCGGCCTGACGCCGGGCCCGCATATTATGAAGGTATGGCGATCAATTATGACAAATGAAACGGACGCCGACAGCAGAGACCTGCCGCGACTCAACGGCAGGCGGGTGAAAATAGCCGGCGTCGTCGAGGCGCGCCGGCCTGTCACGACTCAGCGAGGCCAGACCATGGTCTTCGCGACGTTCGACGATGAATGGGGGCTTTTCGAGGCGACCATCTTTCCCGACGCAATGGCCCGCATGGACGCTTCGTTTGACAGGTACGGCCCGTACGTCATAAGCGGACAGGTTGAGGAGCAGTACGACGCCGTCACCATCAGCGCCGACACGATCAGTCTGTTTCAGCCATCGGCGGCTGGGGCGTGTCATTGAGGCCAAGCTCGGCCTGAATCTTGTCGGCTGGGGGAAGTTTCGGCCCCGTCACGGCCACCACCAGGCCCGGCAGCGATATCAGCATAGGCACAAGCCTGGCCAGCATCGCCAGCACCAGCACCGTGCTTGGCCCGCACTGCGCGGACGAGAAGAACTCGACGTATCCCGCCTCGACAACGCCCATGCCGCCCGGCGTCAGAGGCAGCGCGCCGATGATGTAGATCACCGGCACGAATATGAAGTACGTGTGCGGCGGCGTCGCGATGTGAAGGCTCATTCCGAGCATCGCAATCGACGACATCCAGATGATCTGCGCCCCCAGCGTGATGATCACCGCCCGCGCCAGCCCGCCGACTCGGCGGCGGTAGATTCTGGCGGCGTATCCCGCCGCCTCGATGTGCTGGCTCAGGGGCAGGCGGCTGTAAAGCTTGTCCAACCTCAGCACCTTGCGGAAGCGCCGGCTGAGAATCATCGCCAGAAGGAAGATCACCAGGCACGTCACAATCGCCACCATGATCGCAGCGGATTTGAGCATCGCCGGTTGTTCAAGCCCGCCGAAGATGACAATCGCCAGCATCACGCCCGCAAGAAGAACCATCTCGGCAAGTCCAAGCACGCGATCAACAAAGATGCTCAGCACCACGCCCGCCTTGCGCGGGGTGTGGCGGGCAACGTAGTAAGCCTTTATCACATCGCCGCCAACCGTGCCGGGCACAACCGAGTTGAAGAACTGGCCAAGGAACGTCAGGCGAATCGCCTCCCACAGCCGGACCTTGATGCTCTGGAGCACCAACAGCAACCACCACCGAACGCCGACCACCACCGCCGACAGCGCGAACCCCGCGACTGCGAAGGCGAACAGCGTGCGATCCATCCTCGTCAGCGTCGTTGCGAAGCCCGGCCGGATCACCCCGCCGTCGGATGGGGCGTCGAGTTGCTCGGCGGCAATCTGCAGCGTCCCGCCCTGCCCAAAAATTCCCGTCGAGACGGTGACGATTTGCGGATCGTCCCGCGACGGCAAGGCGGAAACAACAGAGTAGCTTCGGCCGGTTCCGGACTGCACGACGTAGTCGCTCCAGTGAACCTTCGAGAGCAGCCATCCAAGCAGCCCGGCCGCGATAACTATCTTGAGCGCGAACAGCGCTCCTTTTTTCCGTCGTTTATTCATTTTCGATTCAGCCTGGCATTGTATCGAACCCATGACTATTGACCAGCATGAACTGTCATGCGATCATTGGCGGCATCTGGTCTTTGAAGGCCGGTGCGGGTGGTTTCGACTGCATCATTCTTTTTTTCTGACGGCCTTTTCAGGGAGAAGTCATGGCGAGCATCTTGTCTGTTGAATCGAATACGTGCACCAGATGCGGCTCATGCGCTGCCGCCTGCCCCATGGCGTTCATACGCATCGGGGCAAAGGGCCCGCGGACAGTTCCCGCCGCCCAGGAGGCGTGCATGCTCTGCGGGCACTGCGTCGCGGCATGCCCGGCCGGGGCGCTGTCGCACTCGCGCCTTGCGGAGCACTTCGCGCCGCTGGACGAGGCGTGGCGTGGCGATGTTCACGGCGTCGAGCAGATGATCAAGGGACGTAGATCTATTCGTAAATACCAGCAGCGGCAGGTGGATCGTTCGGTGCTGACGGCGGTGCTGGAGGCGGCGCGCTACGCCCCCACCGCAATGAACACTCAACCGGTGAAGTGGCTCGTAGTGTATGAGGCAGCGGAGGTTCGCAAGCTTGCGGCGGCGACCATCGACTGGATGCGAGCGGTGGTCGCGGAGGGCAAGCTGGTGGCGGGCAAGTACGATCCGTCACCGCTTGTCATGGCGTGGGACGGGGGCGTTGACTTGATCCTGCGAGCCTGCCCTCACGTGATCATCGCCTACGGCAGGCAGGACAATCCGATGGCTGCCGGCGCCTGCATCGCCGCGCTGACCACGGCTGAGCTTGCCGCAATCCCGCACGGACTCGGCACGTGCTGGGCTGGTTTTCTGCACATGGCGGCGATGCTGCACCCGCCGGCGCGAGAGGCGATTGGCCTCGATGACGGATGCGTGATGCACGGGGCGTTGATGATCGGGTATCCGGCGGAGCAATACCGCCGCGTGCCTCCGCGAAGCCCCTTAAGCCTGACGTGGCGGTAGGTTATCGACAGGCGGGTGCTTGCGGGCAGGCATCGGACCTGGGTAAGATTTCATGTTCTTTGAAAGGCAACAACATGGCCAAACGGGTTCGTCGCGGGAAGCTTGAGCCTTTGGAGAAGTGCCCAACAGGGATCAGCGGTCTTGACGAGATAACAGAAGGCGGCTTGCCCCGCGGCAGGCCGACGCTGGTGTGCGGGAGCGCGGGTAGCGGCAAGACGCTGCTGGGCATGGAGTTCCTCATCCGCGGCATCACATCGTTCAACGAGCCCGGCGTGTTCATGGCGTTTGAAGAGTCGGCCCAGGAGCTGGCGGAAAATGTCGCGTCGCTTGGTTTTGACGTGCCCGGCCTTATCGCCCGCAAGAAGCTTTTAATCGATCATGTGCGAATCGAGCGCAGCGAGATAGAAGAGACCGGCGAGTACGATCTCGAAGGCCTGTTCGTGCGACTTGGGGCTGCCGTCGACGAGGTGGGCGCGAAGCGCGTGGTGCTTGACACGGTTGAAGCCCTCTTTGGCGGGCTGCCCAACGAGGCCATTCTTAGAGCAGAGCTTCGGCGACTTTTCCGGTGGCTCAAGACCAGGGGCCTGACGGCAGTTATCACCGGCGAAACCGGCGAGAGAACGCTCACCAGGTACGGTATAGAGGAATACATCAGCGACTGCGTGATCTTTCTTGACCATCGCGTGAACAACCAGATCGCAACGCGCCGGCTGAGGGTTGTGAAGTACCGCGGCTCGAAGCACGGCACGAACGAGTATCCAACGCTGATAGATGAGGACGGGCTGTCGGTGCTGCCCATCACCTCGCTGGGCTTGTCGTACCCGGTTTCCCGCGACAGGGTGTCAACCGGCGTGCCGCGCCTGGACGCGATGCTGGGCGGCAAAGGCTACTATCGCGGCAGCACCGTCCTGCTCTCGGGTTCGGCGGGCACGGGCAAGAGCAGCCTGGCGGCCACCTTCGCCGACAGCATTTGCCGGTCGGGCAAGAGGATTATCTATCTGTCATTCGAGGAATCAGCAGACCAGATTATCCGCAACATGCAGTCGATCGGGGTGAACCTTAAGCAGTGGCGCGAGAAGGGGAACCTGGTTTTCAACACAGTCAGGCCCACCCTGCAGGGGCTGGAGATGCACCTGGCCATGATTCGCAAGATGGTGAAGGCCTTCAAGCCTCACGCTATTGTTATGGATCCGATTTCGAATCTCATTTCTGTCAGCGACCGTATCGACACGAAGGCCATGCTGATGCGGCTGATAGACTTTCTCAAAAACCAGGGAATTACTGCGGTTTTCACAAGCCTCACCACCGGGGGCCTGGAACTGGAACAAACCGAAGAAGGCGTTTCGTCGCTTATGGATACGTGGTTGCTTGTAAAAATGGTGGAGCGAAACGGCGAACGAAACCGCCTGCTTTATGTGCTCAAGTCCCGCGGAATGTCGCACAGCAACCAGGTGCGCGAGTTCAGGCTTACTGACGACGGAATCGTGCTGACGGATGTGTACCTTGGCGGCGGCGAGGTTCTGACAGGCTCGGCAAGAATGCTGCAGGAGATGCAGGATCGCGTCCAGACTGAAGTTGCTGCCGCCGATGCGGCGCGCAGAAAGAGAGAACTGGACATAGAGAAGGCCGATCTCAGGGCCGACCTTGATGCGCTCAAGGCGAGGCTGGCCAATATCGAAGCGGAACAGAACCTTGCTCAAAGAGGAGAAACCACGCGTATCGAGACTCTTGGGCAGAGACGCCGAAGCTTGTCAAGAAGCAGGCAGGCCGATTAAACCGGAATGCCTGCACTATACTGGAGCATCTATGACACCCGCCAAAAGGCAGACCCATCAAGCCAAACCGCCCAAATGGGATCTGCGCCTTTATGTTGCAGGCCAGACAGCCAGATCAGTTACGGCTTTCGCAAATCTCAAGCGGATCTGCGAAGAGCACCTGCCCGGCCAATATCGTATACAAGTGATAGATTTGCTCAAGCAGCCCCAACTGGCCAGGGGCGACCAGATCCTTGCCCTGCCGACGTTGGTTCGCAAGCTGCCAGAGCCGGTAAGAAAGATTATCGGCGACCTAAGCAACGTCGAAAAGGTGCTCGTCGGGCTTGACCTGCGTGCAAGGGATGCCGCGAATGAAGAAAAAGCCGGTTAATCAGTGTGCGGCGTTCGAGAAGGCAGCGGCGGATCGCCGCCGGGAGACGTATGTCCTGAGGCTTTACGTCGCCGGCATCAACAGGCGATCCGAAGCCGCCATCAGGAACGTCAAAGCCTTGTGCGAAGAGCACCTTCAGGGCCGATATGAACTGGAGGTTGTTGATATCTATCAGCAGCCCACGCTGGCCAAGGGCGAGCAGATCATCGCGGCCCCCACGTTGATAAAGGCGCTGCCCGAGCCGCTGCGAAGGTTCATCGGTGACATGGCTAACAAGGAACGGATGCTTGTAGGGCTTGATCTTCAGCCGCGGAAGAAATCATGAAGCCGCCTCAAAAACCTTCTCTGGACGAGTTGCTGCGCGAGAATCTCGAACTGCGCACGCAGTTGGAGGAATGCCAGGAAACTCTCCGCGCTATACGCGAGGGAGAGGTTGACGCGGTTATCGTCACCGGCAGCAAGGGCGAACAGGTCTTCTCGCTGGTCAGCGAGGATTCGGTATACAGGTTGATCGTCGAGACGATGAAAGAGGCGGCGTTCACGCTGGCATTTGACGGCAGCATTCTTTACTGCAACGCCCAGTTCGGCGACTTCGTCAAGCGCCCGCTAGACAAGATAATCGGACGTCCGCTTGCCGAATTCGTCGCACCCGTTGACGCCGCAGCCGCCAGGAGCCTGCTGCATGACGTTCGCGGTGAACCCACCAAGCGACGCCTTGTGCTGATGGATAGTGAGAAGCGGCTGGTCCCCGTGCATATCTCGGCCAGCCTTCTTAACCAGCCCGAGAGCGTCAGCATATGCGTTGTTGCGACGGACCTGCGAGAGCTTGAGAATTCCACAGAGCTGATACAACAGCTTCGCCGGCAGCAGGAAGCCCTGCGCGACAGCGAAAGCCGGTTCAAGGCCGTGTTTCTCTCGTCGCAGGACGCCCTGCTTATCGCCGACAACAACGCCGTGTACACAGAGGCCAATCCCGCGGCAGCCCTAATCCTGGGCTTGCCGGTCCAAGAGATCATCGGCTCTCACGTCGCAAAGTTCGCACTGAAGGACTACGATTTCACACCAATGTGGCGCAGGTTTGTGCAGGACGGATGCGCCGCATACGAGACCAAACTTCTGCGCGGCGACGGCGAAATCCGCGACATCGAATGCACGTGGGTCGCCAACATCCAGCCCGGCAGACATCTTTCGGTCGTCAGGGACATCACCGACCGCAAGCGCAACCAGGAAGAACTGATCAAGACCGCAAGAGAACTGGAACGGTCCAACAGCGATCTTGAGCAGTTCGCCTATGCCGCCAGCCATGATCTTCAGGAGCCCCTGAGGATGGTCAGCGGCTTCCTTAACCTGCTTTCACAGCGGTACGGCCCGAAGCTGGATAAGGAAGCGGGCGAGTACATCGCGTTCGCCGTCGACGGCGCCATTCGCATGCGAAGGATGATTACCGACCTGCTGGCTTATTCCCGAGTGGGCACAAAGGGTTGGAAGCCCACGATGATCGACTCAGGAGATGTGATCGAGTACGCCAAGGCCAATCTGCGGGCGCAAATCGAAGAAACGAACGCGACGATCGAGCACCAGAACCTGCCCATGGTCTTCGCCGATGCGGCGCAGATGCATCAGTTGTTCCAGAACCTCATCGGCAACGCCCTGAAGTTCCGCCACCCGGACCGCAGAGCGGTTGTGCGCATCTCGGCAAAGAAGGAAGATTCCGAGTGGGTTTTCTCCGTGGCTGACAACGGCATCGGCATGGACCCCTTGCAGACTGATCGCATCTTCATGCTTTTCCAGCGCCTCCACCAGCGTGGCAAGTACGAAGGATCGGGCATTGGGCTGGCGATGTGCAAGAAGATCGTCGAACGCCACGGTGGCAGAATCTGGGCCACTTCCGCCCCCGGCGAGGGCACTACCATATCATTCACAATTCCAGAATCGCAGGAACGCTGATCCAGCGGCCAGGGTGCGGCCCCGGCACGTTCGTGGAATATTTTTCCCATTAGGTGGATGTTCTGCGCTTGACTGCCTCGCCAGAGTTGGATATTCTATTACATGGAAGATCTATTCCACCTAATGGATAGTCATTCATGGCCAAGACGATAATTCAGTCCGTTGACAGAGCATTGGATGTGTTGTCGGCAATCGCCGGCGAGGGCGATGGGATCACGCTTCAGCGTCTGGGCGCCCGGCTTGCCCTTCCTCAGGGCACTGTTCACAACATCGTCTCCACCTTGGCCAACAGAGGCTGGGTGACGATTCGCGGCAAGCCGGTGCGGTATGTTCTTGGACCGGCGGTGCAGTCGCTGCTGGCGACCAATTCTTCGATGCGGCTGAGGACTCGCGCCGAGGCCGCGGTGAGACAGGCGGCCCAGGAGTTTCCACACGCTACAGTCACGCTGGCGCTGCCGCTGGGCAATGAGCTGGTGGTCGTGCTTCGCGCCCCTTCGGGCAGCGGCGAGATGCAGTATCCGGTGCAGCGGTTCTTCTCGCCTTACACCTCCGCAAGCGGCGTGGCGTTCTTCGCCTTCGGCCCGGACGACAGCGTCGCGGACTACGAGCGGATGCACCCGTTTGACGAGTACGGCGCCGCAACCTGGACCTCGCGACAGCGCCTCGACGACGTTGTGAAGCAGTCGCGCCGCAACGGGTATTCGCTGATGACTCACAACGGTTTTCGGCTCGCCATGCCGATCTTCGACAAAGGCAACTACCTCTACGGCATATTCGGCGTGTCCATCGATCCAAATAGTGCAGCCGGCATGGACGGCGACGCCGTAATCACAAGATGCAGGCAAATTACCAGTTGGCCCTCCACGGAAATGGGCCACGACATGCTTAAAGGACAAACTGATGCAGTTAACGGCCCAGATGGTGAAGGCCCGCGCGCTTGAACTTGGAGCGGATGCGGTTGGTATCGGCAACATTGAACGCTGGGAGGGCGCGCCCATCCAGCAGGATCCGCGTCAGATCATGCCCGAGGCCCGTTCGGTAATCGCCATGGCGTTCCGCGTGATGCGGGGCAGCCTGCGCGGCGTCGAGGAAGGCACGTTCTTCAGCAATTACTCGGCGATGGGATACGGTGGACTCACCTATCTTTATATGCCAATGACTGTTATCGGCCTGAGCCGGTTTATAGAAGACGCCGGCCTGGAGGCCATTCCCTACGGCCACCAGAGCGACTGGCGGGCGGTTAACACCGTCGGCGAGACGACCGGCAAGTCGCGTCCCGTCGCGCCGGGCAGGGCAGAGCCGGATGTCATGGTCCACCAGCGAATCGCCGCCTACCTCTGCGGGCTGGGCGAGATCGGCTTCTCTAAGATGCTGCTCACCCCGCAATTCGGGCCAAGGCAGCGCGTAGGCATAATCATCACCGAGGCCGAGCTTGAGCCGGATCCGATCTACTCCGGCCCGCCGCTGTGCAACCGCTGCCTGGCGTGCGTGCGAGAGTGTCCAGGCAAGGCGTTCGACCCGTCCAAGACTGTGAAGGTGACCCTTGCCGGTCATGAGGTCGAGTGGATGGATATCGACTGCAAGGCGTGCGACATCGCCTTCCGCGGCGCGATCATCGACGACAGCGTATCCGCCGAAGACAGCTACCACAACTTCGGCGACGGACACCGAAGCCGGCCCGGCAACTGGTCGCCGTTCTACAAGAAACCTCGCAGCCTCTACAACACCGGTCAGGCCGTCTGCGGCAGCAGAGGATGCACGCGGGCATGCATGATCTCGATGGAGGCCCGCGGAGTGGTGACGAACAAATTCGCCAAGCCCTTCCGCCGCCGCAAGCCATGGAGCGTGGACTGGACCAAGCCCTACGAGCCGACGCAACAGGACGATATCGACAAGTCCGAAACGGACTAAAACCGGATGCACCCATGAAGTTCTCAATAGGCTATCAGCTTACATCGGTCGAGGATCCGCCGTTTTCGGATATAGCGGCCGACTTCGGCGACTGCGTGTGCGAGGTGTATTTCGCCGCGCCCGGCATGCCCTCGGGGCGCTCGCCGCTACCGGATGATCCGGCGTCCATCGAGCGCTATGAACATGACATGGCCCGGCTTAAGGCGATGGGCATAAAGCTCAACCTGCTGGTCAACGCAAATTGTTTCGGACACCTGGCCATGAGCCGCACACTCGAGCGGTGCCTCGGCGCAGAGCTTGATAATCTTGACCGGATCGCCGGCGGGATCGATTCAGTGACGACCACCTCCCCCGCCGCCGCGGAGATTATCAAGCGCCTCCGGCCGGGCCTGCACGTCAGGGCGTCGGTGAACATGCGAATCGGAAGCGTGCAGGCCATGCAGTACCTCGGCGACACGTTCGACGGGTACTATCTTCAACGCGACTACAATCGCGACCTTGAGCATATTGACCGCATGAAGTCGTGGACATTCTTACATGGCAAGACGCTTCACCTGCTTGCCAACAGCGGCTGCCTGCGGTTCTGCCCCGCCCAGACATTCCACGACAACCTTGTGGCGCACGAACGCGACGTCGGCGCCGAGGACAACATACCCGACTTCATGCCGTACGCGTGCTGGCGGCTGATGAAGGACCGCGAAAACTGGGCGGCGATTCTGCAGGCAACGTGGATCCGCCCGGAGGATCTGCATCATTACGAGCAGTTCTTCGACGTGGCGAAACTTGCCACGCGGCTGCACGACAGGCCCTGGGT
>JAAYCO010000066.1 GCA_012729725.1 Planctomycetota bacterium | reverse complement strand
GTGAAGGTGCTTGTGATGTCGTAGTGTCTGCCCACACTGCTGGAGTCCAGGAAGCTGTGCATCACGTCCAGCACGTGATACGCCTGCCTTCCCGTCACCAGGTGCTCCCTGCCGGTTCGAATCGCCATCGCCATGTCCGCCAGGCCCAGCGAGCGGCTGTTGCCTGCGTAACCATCAAGCAGCGGGACATCCTTCCATTCCTTCGATCCGCCCGCCAGCAGTCTCACCGGGCCTCCGAACGCATTCGGATCGGGCACGCTGAGGCTTCCCTCCGTGCCGTAAATCTCTATTCGCGGCAGTTGCGAGCCGCGGGCGGCGAACGATGTAATGATGGTTCCGATGGCGCCGCACTCGAAATGCATCAGGCCCGCAACGTGGTCGGGCGTTTCCACGTCGATCAGGGCGCCGCGTTTCTTGTCGCTAGTGATGGTTCTGGGGTTGATCTGAATGCCAGCCGCCCCGCTGACGCGAGTGACAGGCCCCAGCAGCATGGTCAGGTCGGAGAGGTAGTAAGGCCCCATGTCCATCATCGGCCCGCCGCCGAGCTTGTAGTAGAACTCCGGGTCGGGATGCCAGCTTTCATGTCCGGGGCACATCATGAACGCAGCCGCCGCCACCGGCCTGCCGATCGCGCCGTCGTCGATGAGCTTTCGCGCCGTCTGATGCCCCGCGCCAAGCACCGTGTCGGGCGCGCACCCGACGCGAAGGCCCGCGCGATCGGCAGCCGACATTATCTCCAGCCCGTCCCGGCGAGTAACTCCAAGCGGCTTTTCGTTGTACACGTGCTTGCCGGCAGCAAGGGCCGCGAGAGCAATTTCCTTGTGCGACTGCGGCGTAGTGATGTTCAACACGATTTCGACGTCGTCGCGCCTGAGCAACTCCTCAACGGTGCAGGCGCACGGAACGCTAAACTCCGCGGCCCGAGCCTGTGCTCGTTCGACAAGCACATCCGAAACGGCCACGATGTCCAGAACCCCGAACATCTTCGAATACGTCAGGTACGCATGGCTGATATTGCCGCACCCGACAATGCCGATTTTCACGGGCTTGATGCTCATGTCGCAAACTCCTGTTTTGCCTTCACGATAAACGTCAGCGCCTGGCCGCCCACAGCATTCCGCGGGTGACAAGGGCCAGCGCCTGGGGAACCTTCATGTCGGCGGCGACGTGGCCCAGCGAGCAGTAGTAAACCCTGCCCCTGCCGTATGTTCGCTTCCACGCCACCGGCATGGTGCAGCCGTTGTGCTCGAAGGTGGTCGTCGCCAGCACATGATTGGATGGATCAACGTGCATGTAATACTGCTCGCTTCGCATGTTGAAATGATCGAGCCCTGCCGTGATTTCGTCGGCATGATCGACTATATGAACGCGGTAATCGATGATGCCGCCGGGATGCGCCACCCACTGCCCCCCCACCATGAACTGGTATTCGGTCGCGTCGCGGAAGGCGTCGCCCATTCCGCCGTGCATGCCGGCGATTCCAACGCCGCCGTCGTGCACTGCCGACAGCAGCCCCTTGAGCTGATCTTGCTGGATAGAGCCCATCGTCCAGATGGGCACGATCAGGCTCAGGTCGCTTGAAGCATCGAGCGATTTGAATCTGTCAAGCGATTGCGAGACTTCGACTTCGAATTGATTCTCGCGAAGAAACGCCGCTGCGATCTGGGCCATTTGCCCCGGTTCGTGGCCGTCCCAGCCGCCCCATACAATCAACGCCTTGTTCATGTCAGCCTCTTGGTTTACTGGTTATTGACGTTCTTCTCATCCTAACACCGTTGTTTGCTAACGCAATGGATGGTATTATCAATGTTATGGACGATTTTTGCATCCACGTAGGCGCCTTGCATCGCGGCTTTCCCGGTCCGCCCCAGCTCTGGAGCGTCGGACACATCGCCAGAAAGACTGCCTGGGTTCGCAAGGCGTTCCAGTCGTTCAACTACTCGTTCGTGCTCCGCGGGCGAGGCGAATACCGCACGGCCGAGGGAACATTCGCGGTAGTCGCCCCGTGCGTGATGACCCAGTGGCCCGGCGTTCACGTCGAGTACGGGCCCCACGACGCATGGGAGGAACTTTACATGATATACCGCCCCGAGGCGCTGCCGGACCTGCTGCGAATGAAGCTGGCGGATGTGCGCAAGCCCTTGTGGTTTGTCAGCGATGCGACCAGGCTCAAGCGCGTGCTGGCGGAGTTGACCGAGCGGCTGGCCGATGTTTCGGCGCCGGGCCAGTGCGACGCCATCGACCGGCTTGCGGAATCGGCGGTGCTCGAAAGCATCATCAGCACCGCGCCCGCCCCTGCCTGCGCGCCGGATGCCGCCATAAGCTCCATCCGCAGCCAGGCGCAGGCGCACTATATGGATGCACTTGATTTTGACGCCCTCGCTGCCGACGAGGGCATGAGCCCCGCAACCTTCCGCCGCCATTGGAACCGAATCGTGGGCATGCCGCCGGGCAGATATCAGACCGCCCTTCGCATTCAGCAGGCGTGCCGGCTGCTGGCCGAGACACGCCTGAGCATCGGCGAAATCGCCGAGCGGACGGGGTTCGACGATCCGCTGTATTTCTCGCGCAAGTTCCGCCAATGCACCGGCCGATCCGCGACGGAATACAGAAGGATCAGCCCGGCGATGAACCCCGACGACGCGGGATAGCGCCGCAGCCGCGGCGGCGATGCCCGTCTACTTGGCAGCGACCGCAAGAACGCGAAGAAGGTCCAGCCCCAGCTCGGGATCCTTCTGACGCCGGGCGTCTACGCCGACGATCTCGATTATGATCACTTCAAGGACGCAGAAGACGGTCGCGCCGCCGCGGGGGCATCCGGCGATTACTTCATCGCCCCTGCCGATCGCCCCGTGCATGTGAAGCTTGGGCCCGGCGCTGTCGTTAAACAGCGTGCCGACGCCGGCGATTTCACGCGCGTCGTTGAATTCCCGGAACAGCGGCTTGATCGGCCCGTGCGGATCTTTAGGCCCGACTACCACCTTCGCGCTTCGCAGGCCGCCAACGACCATCACTGCCGCACACGCGATGTTCTCTTTGCGCGCGATGCCTTCGATCTGCTGATAAACGTCCTCGCCCTCGAACCCTCGCGCGACGATAACCCTGCCAACCTGACCGACGGAGTATTCCATCTTCCACCACCTTTGCTGGCATCATTGAACTCGGGCCGGCCGCGATGATCAAGCGCCGGTTTAAGATTGCGCCCCTCGCGCTTCGCCGTTATCGCCCGCACTACATCAAGTATCCGACGCCAGCACGACGCCCGAAGCCACGCATGGAAATGCGGGGACCTGATAACTATCGCGCAGCGAATCCTCGCCGTTTGCTGTTTTGGTCGGCGTCGTGATGATCGCAGAAAAAAGAAACGGCGAGGTGTCGCTACGCGACGAAAGTTAAGTCCCCGCATTTCCATGCGGGGCTTCGTGCGTCGCGCTGATTTCGGTTCATGGGTGTTATGCAAATCTGGTTTGAGATTGCCCCGGCGGCGGCGAAGATCGCTATTACCCCCCTGCCCGATGGTCGATACAATTCAGGTTAGTTTCAGGAGAATAACAATGCGACGTATCACCGTTTGCGTTCTGATGCTGGGCCTGTTGGCGGGCGCGGGGTGCTCCCGCCCGGCCGACGCCACCGATGCGGTGTGGCAAACTGCAACGCTGCCCGACCTGCTTGCGGGAAGCTACGACGGCGAGACAACCTTCGACGAATTGCGGCAGCATGGGGATTTCGGCATCGGAACGCTTGACGCCCTCGACGGCGAAATGCTCGCCGACGGCGGCAGGTTTTACCAGATTCGTTCGGACGGCAAGGTCTACGCGGTTGGCGACGACATGACAACTCCATTCGCAGCAGTAAAGTTCTTCCGGCCTGACAAAACGCTTGTGCTTGAAGGTCCGCTGTCGTTCGAGCAGCTCAAGGAACGGCTTGACGCAGCGGGGCCGGACGAATCGCGGTTCTGCGCCTTTCGCATAACCGGCTCGTTTTCGCAGGTTCGCACCCGCAGCGTGCCACGCCAGCACAAGCCCTACCCCCGCCTGACCGAGGTTGTGAAAACCCAGCCGGTCTTCGAGCTTAACAACGTCAGCGGCACGCTGGTTGGCTTTCGCCTGCCGAAGTCCGCTGCCGGCATGAACGTGGCGGGCTATCACTTCCACTTCATCACAGACGACCGCGCCGCCGGCGGACACGTGCAGGATCTGACTGTGGAATCTGCCAAGGTCCAGATCGACGAATCAAACGAGCTGACCGTGCGGCTTCAGTCGCCGCATTCGCTGGCGACCTCCACAGCCGGGCAGCTTGAACAAGAAACAAACCAGGTTGAGTAAAGCCCGCGGCACGCGCCGCCGCCGTTATTGCTCTTCTATCAGCCGGCGGCTCATGAGGAACGTGATGCGGTCGATGATGTCCTTGGGCAGGGTTTTCTTGAGTATCTTGCGGGCCTCGCCCATGTTGGTGCGGCGGGTCACGTGAACTATCACAATATGCTCATTCTTCATTCCCTCAAGCACCATCGGCAGGTCGTTGACGTGCAGGTGCTTGCCGGCGCGGGCTCGCTTGACGTGGTCCTTGTCGAAGAACGTGCACTCAAGCAGCAGCACCTTGGCGTTGGCCACGTGAGGCAGCGATGAGAAATTGTCGCGTGCGGTGTCGCCGGGGTAGGCCACCAGCGGATACTCAACGCGGTTGGTGATGGCGACATCCTTCTTCTTGAGCTCGACAATCGCCGGGCCGTCGAGATTGGCGAATTCCTCCTTGAGCTTCTGTCGGACGTCGATGATCGAGAAGCCAAGCGAGGTGGACAGGTGCTTCACGCCGAACGCCCTTGCAATGAGGCCGCGGCGAAGCTCGAAGTCGTCGCCGCTCTTCATGCCGACAAATTTGGCGGGCGGCACATGCCCTTCGACCACCCCCCACGCCTGCATCAGTTGTTCCAGCGGGCGGACCAGTCTTTCGGCAACGAGCACCGTTCCTGTACCCGCGCCCTGGAAGTCTCGCTGCGAGAAGTAGTACGGCAGGCCCGCGGCGTGATCCATGTGCGCGTGACTGAGCAGCACGTGATTGACGGTCAACGCCTCGCGGGGGCATTTGCCGATGTCAAACACGCAGTCGAGTTCCGGCAGGATGATGACGGATTCCTCGCCCGCCACGCTGTATCCGGCCAGCGTGAAAGTGCCGAAATCCATCTGCGAAAGCCTGTAGGGTCTGATAATCATGGAGGCGACTATCCTATTTGCCTGCCGGGCGCAAATCAAGAACGGCCCCGGCGGCAAAGGGGCTAATTCGCAGGAATTTCGTGGGACGGCGGGGACTACTTCTCGTTCACCTGCTTGTAAACCTTGTGAACGACATTGGTTACGGCAGGTTCGGGCTTCTCGCCGGCCTTCGCCTCCGGCGGCCTGAGCCGCTCGCTCACCCAACGGTAAACCGTCTGGTGAACGGTCGCGAGGTTCGGGCTCTGCGGAATCTGCCCGACGTAGTACCCTCCAAGGAACACTCCCATCAGCAGCATAACAACCAGCATTTTCCTCATTGAACAGCTATCGGCACGGTCCAGGGCGTCCTTGAGCAACACGCGCGGGTTGGCCTTGAACCACCGGCCTTGACTTTGCATAATAAGGCTAAACCTGACAACATGGTCAGGGAATCCACTAATGCGAAGTATGCTGTCGTTGCACCATTCTTTGTTGGCGGTCTTTCTGGCTTTGATGCTTTCGCACACTGCCTGCGCGCCCCCCATCGCCTCGGCGATAAGCGACGGGCCGGTGGTTCGTCTTTACGGATGCGACCAGACCTTCGGCGAGCATCAGGCAGGGCCATTCCGCCTGCTGCACGACGGCGACGGGCAGTGGGCGCAAAGAATCGGCGACCTGCTCGAAGGCCAGGCGGACCTGTACCGGCGGACGTTCGAGGATGCGGGATTCTCGCTTCAAACCTTCACGGGCCCGCTGACGTGGGTGTGCTTCACCAGCGCGGATGCGTTTCACAACTACGCATCCAAAGTTGACAGCATGACCGGCCGGCGTCTCGACGCGTATTACTCCGCGCGGACCAACCGCGTGGCGATACTTCGCCAGGGCCGCTCGCGGGGCAGCTCAAGGCTGGCGTTTGAGGCCGATTCGGAGATAGGCCTGCACGCAAGCGACATAAGCAGCGAAGACGCCGTCCGCGCCCGGCACGAGGCAGCCCACCAGCTTGCCTTCAACACCGGCCTGCTGCGGCGCGGGCTGGTGTATCCAATGTGGGCCACGGAGGGGCTTGCGACTAATCTTGAAACCGGCAAGGGCATCGGCCGGGCCTACGAGCCTGACAACCCGCGAAGCAGGCATCTTGCGACAATCCGCCGCAGCGGCAGGCTTATTCCGCTCTCCGAGCTGGTGGGCCTGACTCGCGTGGGCGACCACAGCAGCCACGACGTCTACGCGATGTCGTGGGCGTTCTTCCGATTTGCGTACCTGCGGCATCGGACGGCATTGATGACTTACCTTCGGGCGATGCAGGATTTGCCCACCGGGCGGGGCAGCGACGCCAGGCGAAGCCGCGAATTCACCTCGGCCTTCGGGCCGGTGGAACTGCTTGAGGCCCAGTGGGAGGATTTCCTTGCCGAACTGGCGGGGCATCCTCGGCCGCCGCTTCCAGCCGTCAGGCGGCGTATCTGAAAACGGCAGCGATCGGCGAGGCGTCCGGCATTTTGGCCTGAATGTCTGCGTAGACCGCCGCCCCTGAGAGGTAGCTTCGCACCGTCGCCAGGTCGAGCATGTCCTGGTCGCCCACCTGGCGCGTCTTGTGGATCTCCGGACGGCGGGCCACCGGGTCGTACACGCCCCACGCCTCATCCTGCACCGACACGAACAGCGTGTCCACCCTGCCGTCGGAGGCGGCCGCGACGATGGTGTCGAGCTTGTTGGACGCCAGCGGACCGCCGGCGAAATGCATGTACTTGGTCGCGGCCCGGCGGTGCGATTCCTCCAGCTTGGGCGCCAGCAGTTCCAGGGCAAGCTGGTGAAGCTGGGCGGGTTCATGCCTGTCGAAGTTTCCGTGCAGGCTGCGGCTGTCAAGGAAGTCGCAATCGCATGCAGCGCGGAACATGCCAAGCAGCGGATCGGTCGCCGCCAGCAGCAGCGTGTCCTGCCGGCCGGCCATCATCGACACGACCGCCGACTTGATCTGCCCGATATACTCGGTCATCATCCGCTTGTCGGTGGATTCATCACCGGCGTAGCCCTGCCCGTGAAACACGGCAGCCCGCGTCATGCCCGGCCCGCGCGGCGAAGTCTGGGTGTGCAACTGGAGCGACTTTTCCACTTCGAAATAACGCCGTATTTCCTCGAAGCTGTGAGGCGCGCCGGGCAGTTCGACCTGCCTGATGCTCCACATGTCCGCCTCGAACATCCGGGTTGACGCCTGGCTGAGCGTCAGCAGATGAAACTGCGCTCCCTTGTTCAGTATCGGCATGAGCGGCTTGACGTGGAATCGCTCGCTGACCGAGACCATTTCCGGAAGCATCATCGGCAGGCGGTGGATGTGCTCGTTGTCGCCGTCCCAGAAGACGGCAAGCCCGGCATCCAGGCGGCGCCAGAAATCGCTGTCCAGCAGGTGCCGCTCCAGCGGTTCAAGATGGTCGCGTGCGTCGGGCGGGCGCATGCCGGCCTCCATGAGCAGCGCTCTGGCGGATCGCAGCAGGTTCTTGAATCGTATCGGGTTCTGCTGCACCTCCTGCCCGGCCTTGACGGCGGGCATGTACAACGAAACGCTCAGCGGGGCCAGATGCGAACTCAGTTCCTCCAACTCGGCAGGCTCAATCGGCATCATGCCGCGTCTCCTCGCTTGTTCAGACAACCTTGATGTCTTTGGCGCCCTCCCACAGGCCGTGAATGTTGCAGTACGCCAGGGCGAACAGCGTGCCGCTCTTGGACGCCTTCATCTTCGTGCAGCCCTCATGGTGCGTGTGGGCGGGGCCTTCGTTGGGCCCAGCCACCGATTCGCCGTGGGCGCAGAATTCGAACCGCGCGATCTGGAAGATGAACTTCTCGTCCTGGCCCTGGTAGTACAGGTCCATCCAGCGGATATGGTGCTCGGTTGTGTTCGGATGGGCAATCGCCCGTCCAAGCGTAACGGTCACGTCGAAGAACTCATCCTTCGTAACCTCGTCGGGGCATTCGATAATCGGCACGTGCTTTTCTTTGGTCCAGTCGGCCTCCTGTATGGCCTGCTTGAATGCGGCGATTTCGGGCATGCGTTCTCCTTCTCTATGGAACGAGTAATTATAGCCCGCGCCATGCCCAAGCCATGTCGCAGCGCGACCGCGGCCGCGGTATCACGATGTGCCGCCCGACGGCGTGATTACGCAATCGCCAGATCGAGGGCCTTCTGGGCGTGAATGACGGTTGAATCGAGAACGGGCATGTTTGTGTGCTCGCTCTGGATAAGGAATGGCAGCTCGGTGCATCCAAGGATGACGCCCTGGGCCCCCGCCTTGCCCAGCTTGTCGATTATGCCCAGCACGACCTCGCGCGATTCTGGTCGAACCACGCCCAGCACCAGTTCATCATATATTATGCGGTTGACCTGGCGTTGATCGTCGGCGTCGGGCGTGATCAGGTCGAGTTGGCAGGCGTCGAACGCGTTGCGGTAGAAACTGCCCTGCATCGTGAAGATCGTGCCAAGCAGGGCGACCTTCCGCATGCCCTGCGCCTTGGCCTTCTCGGCGACGGCGCTCATGATGCTTACCCATGGAATGCTCGCCTTTGGGGCGACCTGGTCGTAGACCACGTGAATCGAGTTGCACGCAGCAACCACGAAATCGGCCCCGGCGCGAGCCAGCGCCTGCACCGCCTGGGCCACCATGGGGGCGCAGGTGTACTTTTCATCTATAACGGGCTTGAAGCTCAGGCTGTTGATGATGATCTGCGGATACGCATAATCATGCTTCAATTCGTAGTACTTGCGGGTGATGTAGTTGTAGTATGCAGCCGTCGATTCGGGGCCAAGCCCGCCGAGAATTCCGATGGTTTTCATTTTGCCTTTCCAGACCGGCCCGGCCTCCGCCGGCCGGGAAGAAAATCGGTCCAGTCGAAGTATTTAAGAATGCCGCGGACCATGTACTGCGCGCCTTCGGCGGTGAGGGGCTTCTGCGTCATGTCGAAGTACGACGGCGGCGGGTCGATTACGTTCACCTTCGCCACGTTCCCGTGCAGCGCGCCGGCGAAGGCGGCGATTATCGCCCCAAGCCCCCTGCCGGTGAGCGTGATCCGCCGCGCGCCGCGGGCCGCAAGCAGGTCGAGCACGCACAGCACGTCGTGCACGCGCATGCCCATCAGTTGCCCGTCGAGCATTTCATATGTTGTGGCAATCATATAATCCATACCATATGACGCGTCGAAGGCGTGGTTCGACAGGCTTTTGGGCATCGTGTTGCCAAGGCCGCGAGGCTCGACGAGCCATGCTTCATCAAGCCGCTTGCCCATGACCGTGCCGGCGAGGACGTCCACTTCATCCAGCGCCGACCGGCCCGGGATGAAAAGTTCGACATCCCTGGGCGGCGCGAGGTTGAAGCAGCTATCAAGCACCGACAGGGGCAGGAATCTGCAAATCACGGCGAGGGCGTCGCCGGTTTCGACGACGTAGTGCGTCTCAAGGCCGAGGGCGGCGCCTGGCTTTTCATTGGAATGAACAAGCGGCTGGCTGTTGCGGTAGTGACAGATCGCCTTTCGCGCAGGCAGGCGCAGAACCTTCCTGAGTCTGTCGGCGGCTGACTGCTTCGAGAGCCTTGGCCTTGTCGCCGCCAGCTCGCGTGCCTTGGCGGCGGTGAATTCCCACGCCGGCCTGCTGCCCGCGGCGTTCACATCTCCGCCGGCGGCGTAGGTGTTTTGCTCGGGCTCGGGAACGATGCCGATGCGGTCTTCGTCGGCCTTTGACGCAATGCCGATCTGCCTGTTGAAGAAGCTGTACATCGCCTCGCGCATGGGCCTGCTGTAGTTGTGCCCGCCGCCGCCGACGGCAAGCTTGATGTTGCCCGGCTTGCCAAGCAGCGAGTACAGCCGGCGCGCCTGCCGGTAAAACTCTCTCGCCCCGCGCACGTCGAAGAAGTCGTACTCTTCGGCAAGCACGCAGACCGGCAGCGGCGCGCGGGCAAGCAACAGGTCGCCCATTTCCAGCCCCGACGCCAGCATGCCGGGGATCATCTGCTCGGCGTCGCACGGCAGCGAGTTTTCAAGGTTGTTCAGGAACGTGGTGATGTAGCAGCACGGGGCAGCCATGTTGATTCTGTCGTCAAGGGCGAACATGTAGCTGCTGAGCGTGCCGCCGCCGCTGCAACCGGTGACGCCGACGCGGGACTTGTCCGCGCGCGGATGGTCCAGCAGGACGTCGAGGCCACGCATGTTGTCCCACACTCGCCACGTGCCGAAGAACTCGCCCACCAGCGACTGCGTCTTGCCGATGGCGTTGTGCTCGCAGACGCTGCTCTTGCCGGTCCACGTCTTGCCGCTGACTTCGCCGGGGTGCTGCCAGCGTTCGCCCTGCGAAACGGGGTCGGTCATCAGCACCAGGTAGCCCTGCTTGACCAGCCCGATGCACAGCGATTGGTAGATATCCCTGCCCTTGCCCTGATGCGAATGCCCGCAGATGGCCAGGACAACCGGGGCCTTGCCCTGCCCGGCGGGCACGTACATGCACGCAGTAACCATATAGCCCGGCCGGGATTCGAAGATGATGTTCCGCCTGGTGTACCCTTCGCGCTCATCCTCGCGGGTGACGCGGACGTTGAGCGGCGTGCGCTTGGGCAGCGGGCCGAAGCACCGGCGGATCCTGCGCCGAACGCCGGCGACATACGCCTGCGCGCCTGCGCGGGTGTTGATGCCGTCGAGGCGCTGGTCGCGCTGCCGCGACAACTCGCGCAACCGCCTGATCAGGCTTTCCTGAAGAACCGAAGGATATAAGACTGCCGTCATGCTACTACTGTATATCAGCTCGTGATGCCGTCAAGGCCCAGGACGTATATTCCGCGATTGCCCGTGTGCGACGAGTCTATGCCGATCTGCCGGCAGTCCCTGCTGAAGCACGGATGCAGGTCGCACCGCATGGGGTCGTGCCACGGCACCGAGTAGAATTCGCCAAGCTCCGTCACGCGGTCCTGCCGGACGTTGTAGATCATCAGCACGCGGCACTTGTTGGAATTCGGATATGTATCCGTAAGCACCCACTTGCCGTCGGCACAGTAGGTGCAATGCCCGTCGCCGTACTTGTCCAGCACGCCCTTGGGGCTCATGGGAGTTGGAACGCAGGTATTGTCGTCGAAGAGGAAATAGACGTCCGTCCTGGGAAATCGCCTTGCCCACGCGACAACAGTGCCGGCGTCGCGCCAGTCGAAGTGGCTGGTCATGTCGTGGTCGTTGAGGCAACGGATGTTGCTTCCGTCGGGCGCCGCGGTGAACAGGCGCGTCAGATGCCCGTAGCCGCACGCTCGCGAGGGCTGGCGATAACGGTGAAGGAAGATGAACCGGCTGTTGTCGTGGTTGAACTGAAGATGGTTGAACCAGTGCTTCACGCCTTCCATCGAGGGCGCGTGGCCGACCTGCGTGATTTGCGCCAGCGAGATTATCAGGCGAGTCTCGCCCGTCTTCATGTCCATCGAGTAAATGCCGTCGTCGTCGGGGGCGTTCCGGTCGCCGAATTTGTCGGGCACGGCCTCGTATCCATAGCCCGGCCGCTCTTTGGCAAGCCGCGAGTAGTTGATGCTCATGGCCGTCTTGCCGTCGCGCGACACGGCAGCCACCGGCCGGGGCAGAACGTCCTCCGCGCCGGTGTGTATGTTCTTGCGGATGCAGACGAACTGCCCGTCGCGGCAGTCGTTGTACAGCAGCGTGCTTTCGGGCTCTGCAGGATCCCACTGAAGCATCGCGCCCTGCTGCCACGACCAGGCGCGCGACTGGCCTACCTTTTCAAACTTCCCCTGCCGATCCAGATCGAAGAACCCCACGTCGATGGCCTCATCCCCCACCGGCATCCTGTCGGCTATCGTCGTGCGGTGCGACATTATGCGAGTCTGCGACGCGTTCCAGTCGCACTTGTCGTAGTATCCGGTGAAATACTGTGCGTCGTCCGGCGAGATCTTCTGAAAAAACCCAACGCGGTCGTTGAGGTTCATTATTGCTCCATAGCCTGGTTAAGTCTCAGCACAATGTCCTGAAGGCGACTTCGCCACTGCATGCAGTGCTTCCTGCCGTACTCCTGCGATTCGGCGTCGAGATACCTGAATGATACTTCGTTCATGATCGCACGCAACTGCTCCTGGGCCTCGCTGGCGAGGGCAAGTGCCTCGGGCGAACCTTTTGCCTTGAGCTTCGCGATCATCGCCTCGGCAGTGTCGTAATACCTGCCGTCGTCTATGCCGCAGCGTGCCTCTTCGTAGCAGACGGTGTCGATCGGCCCGTCAACGTCGCCGTACACGAAGACGTAGTCCGGGTAGAAGCCGTCGTAGGGCGAGTTGGGGCTGCCCGTCCACACGTCGTAAGCCCACGGCCAGAGGCCCTTGAAGCCGATCTTTCTGCCCGTCAGGCCCCAGAGCATTCTCGTGCCGACTCGCGGGCAGCTCAGGCTGTCATTTGGGTATGTCCATGCGATTGACTTTCTGCCCTTGATCTCCTCGGCGAGCTTTTCTTCCGATGTAAAGCCGCCGTACGAATAGCAGGCCAGATCGACCATGTCGCCCAGTTGAGCCTGGATGATCGGGTTGGAATTGCTGAACAGTTTCGCGCCGGGAACCTTCTTCACGGCGTCGCCAAGCTTTTTCGCAAGGCGGTAGTCGCAAATCTCGTCCATGGTGTAGTAGTACACCTGGGGCAGGTTGTTGGCCTTCGTCCACGCCTCAAGTTCGGCGACGAGGCTGGTGATGTTGTCGTAGAATTCGATCGGCAGCGGCACGTCCACCGGGCATTTGATGGGCACGACATTGTGCAGTTCCTTCATCGCCCACCGGACGTGGGTTTCGATCGCCATCGGAATCGAGCGAAGCATGCCGTACTCACGCAGGATATCCACAATCTTGTCGGGCTTGCCGATGGTCCACTGCGCCTTTCCGTCAACTATGGCGCCTTTAATGGAGACGCGCCACGTTGGGCCCATGTTGAAGCCGTGGTCGCGCATGTTCCGGAATTCCGCCCGGACCCTGGCTTCGCTCTTCTCAACGAACCAGTACCAGTACGCGCTATACGTGTAATCATCATCGAGCTTCAATTCGACTGGCAGCACGGTGAGCTTGACGGGCACGGTCAGCGGCTTCTTGTCGCCGGCGGCGATGTTGAGCACGCCTTCGTAGTTGCCGGCGGCAGTGCCTTCGGGCAGCTTGACGGTCACATAGAATATCGCTGCTTCCCAGGGCCGCCATTGCCACGCGCCTTCGTACGGGTCGCGCAGAATCTTGGGCCATTCCTGGAGCTTCTTGCGAAGCACATCCGGCGCCCAGCCGCGGTTCTCGATCATCCTGACGCGCACAGCATCCGCGGCGATGCTTCCGCCCTCGCCCTTGAGGTCGCTTGGCGTGATCGTCAGGTGGAACGGCGCATCGGCCAGCGGAAGCAGGCCGAAGGTCATGGTGGCGATTTCGTTCTTGGCCGTGCGGGTGCTCAGGCCGGCGTCGATGCCATAAGATGCCGGCGTGTAAGCCGCGGTATGATCGTCAAGTTGCTGTGCGACAAACGGCGCGAAGCCGTGCTGGACATACTCCGCCGGGACGTTATCTCGCGGCGCGGGCTTCACTCGCTGGTCGTCAAGAAGCTCCGCGCGAAGCTGCTCGGGCATGATGGTGATCTGGTCGCGAAGCGGGCTTACATACTCGCTCCACGCCCGGTCGTGCATCTCGACGGGCCACACCGCAATTGCGTTCACCAGCCAGTGGTGGTCGCTGTTGGTGCTGAAGTTCACGGTCAGGGTGTTGTCTTTCACAGCGGCGTCGAAGATGTGCGTCTTGAAGGCCTTGCGTTCCGCCAGCGTTATGCGGTGGGGCCGGCCTTGAATGCCGGCAGTCATGTCAACCGGGCAGAACCGCTCGGTATCCTCGCCGGGATAGCCGGTTATGAGCAGCACCCTGTAGTCGCCGTTGGGCAGCACCGCCCGGAACGTGGCGGGGTTGCGGGAGAAGACAAATCCCGTCTGCTGCTCGTTCATGAAAATCGGCGGGGCCTGCTTGCTGACTACGTGGGGCGTGGACTGACGAAGTCCCCAAGCGGTGACTGCCTCGAACGCCTTCTCCGACAGCGCCGGCTGGTCAACCCAGCCAAAGCCGGTTTCATCCGAGAACGCAGTCTTCGCGCTGACGTGCTTCCAGCCCTTCTCCGTCCCAGCCTGCGGGCCGAAGTTGAAGAACCAGTCGCTCTTGTAGCGAACGTCCATAATCTTCTGCATCAAGGCGTCGAACGCGGCGTCGCGCTGATCATCGCCGGCGAACTTTTCGTTGTCCACTGCCGCGACGAAGGCGTCAAGCTCAGCCGCCAGCGCGTCGCGCGTTTTGGCGTCGTGGATGTAACCGATGGCGATCTTCGCCCACTTGGCCTTGTTGCCCGACTCTATCGCCTTCTTGTTGTCCAGCAGGCGCATGTTGTCGATGCTGTACTTCCAATCTTCCTTGGGACGCGTTGAGTAGATGATGATCTGCGAGATGCGGGTCATGTCTATGGGGAACTGCGACTTCTTCCATGCCCGCTGAAGGTCAATCAGCACCGTGTCCTGGGCATTGGGCGCGATGTCGATTGCCTGGGTGAACCCGTTTTTGTCTTCGTGGCGCAGCTCGACGGCGACGCGGATCTCATGATTGCAGTCGTTCTTGATGTCCAGCGCGAACTGGCCGAACCTGGACCAGTCCGTCACCGAAAAATCCCTGCCGGCGACAAGGTTTATGCCCGGCCACTCCGGCATGCCAAGCTGATATTGCGACAGCGTGATCTGGGCGGAGCTTTTGCCCTGCGTGGCCCAGTTGGCGTTGATGGCCGCCGAGCACGAGGGCTTGGTCGTCAGGTCGTTGGGATCCACGCGAGGGGCAAGAAAATCGCCGCCCTTCTCGAAATCCATCAGAAGAACATCCTCGGCGATTGCCGGCGATGCAACAGCCGCGAACATGCAGAAAACGCCGGTTGCGATAAAGATCCGTCTATTCATTACTGTTCTCCAGTTGCAGCGCGTCGTTAAGCTTCAGCACGATGTCCTGAAGCCGCGTGCGCCATTGCGGGCACTTCTCCTGGCCTGCCTTCATTGACTCTTCGTCCAGATAAGTGAACGTAACCTCGTTCATTATCATCTGAATCCCCCTGCGCGCCTCATCGGCAGCGGCCTTGGCCTGGGGGGTTCCCTTGGCGTCAAGCCTGTTGATCATGGCCGCAGCCGTGTCGAGATACCTGCCGTCGTCGATGCCGCGGCGGATCTCTTCATAATTGCATGTGTCTATTGGAGCATCCAGTTCCGGATACACACACACGAAGTCGGCGTAGTAGCCGTCGTACGGCGAATTGGGGCTGCCCGACCACGAGTTGTACGCCCACGGCCAGAGGCCCTTGAAGCCGATCTTTCGCCCGCTGAATCCGTAGAGCAGCCTCGCTGCCGTCGGCGGGCTGTTAAGCACCGAGTTGGGATACGTCCAGACGATGGTGTTCTTCCTTGCGGCGATCTTCTTGGCCAGATCCTGCTCTTTGGTGTACCCCTCGTAGGCGTAGCAGGCAAGATCAACCATGTCTCCGAGTTGATCCTGGATGATCGAGTTCGAGTTGCTGAAAAGCTTGGCGCCCGGAACCTTCTTCACCGCGTCGCCAAGCTTCTTGGCAAGGCGGTAGTCGCAAATCTCGTCCATCGTGTAGTAGTAGACTTCGGGCAGGTCGTTGGCCTTTCGCCATTCCTCGATCTTCGCAACCAGGCTGGTGATGTTGTCGTAGAATTCCGGCGGCAGCGGCACGTCGACGGGGCACTTCTGCGGCACGACGTTGTGCAGCTCCTTCATCGCAAAACGGACGTGGGTTTCGATGGCCATCGGGATTGGTCGAAGGAGGCCGCGTTCTCGCAGCATGCCGACGATCTTGTCGGGCTGGCCGATCGTCCACTCGATCCTGCCGTCCTTGACCGCGCCCTTGATCGACACTCGCCACGTGGGAACCATGTTGAAGCCGTGGTCCCGCATGTTCTCGATTTCGCTTATGACCCGCGCTTCGCTCTTTTCGACGTACCAGTACCAGTACGCGCCGTAGGTGTAAGACGGATCTAGATGTATGTCTACCGGCAGCACTTCGATCTTGACGGGAATCGTCAGCGTTTTCATTTCGCCGGCGGTGACTTGCAGCGATCCTTCATACAGGCCGGCCCTGGTTCCATCGGGCAGCTTGACTGCAACGTGCATAACCGTCGCCTGCCACGGCCGCCATTGCCATGCGCCCTCGTATGCGTCGTGCATGGCCCTTGGCAGTTCCACAAGAACCCTGCGGGTGATGTCCGGGGCCCACGGGGTGTTCTCTATCATCCTGACCCGCACTGCCGATGCGGGAATCGTCCCGCCTGGCCCCTTCAGCTCGCCGGCGACAACCTTCAAATGGAACGGCGCGTTCGCCAGAGGCAGCAGGCCGAACCTGACTGCAGCGATTTCGTTCCTGGCCACGCGGCAGGCCAGCGGCCCGTTGATGCCGTAGCTCGACGGCGTGTAGGCGGATGGATAATCGCACAGATCCTTCACGGCGAAGGGGGCGAAACCGTACTCCTTGTGTTCGGCGGGAACATTCGTCCTGGGCTGGGGTTTTTCGCGCCGGTCGTCAAGCAGCTCTGCCCGCTCCTGCTCGCCCATGATTCGGATGTTGTCTCGAAGCGGCGCGACGAACTCGCTCCAGGCTCGGTCGTGCGCCTCGACGGGCCATGCGGCGATGGCGTTGATGATCCACGGGTGGCCGATGTTCCTGCTGAAGGCGACCGTCAGCGTGCCGTCGGCCACTGTGGCGTCAAAGATGTGAGTCTTGAATATCTTTCGCTCCGCCAGCGTTATGCGGTGCGGCTGGCCTTGAATTGCCGCGGTCATATCCACCGGGCAGAACCGCTCCAGCTCCTCGCCGGGATAACCGGTTATGAGCATGACTCGATATTCGCCGTTGGGCATTTTTGCGCGAAACTCGGCTGGCTTGAGCGACGAGATGCACCCCGCCTGCTGTTCATTAAGCCATATCGACGGGGCCTGCTTGGCGGTTACGTACGGCTTGTCCTTGTTGAAGCCCCAGCCGGCGTGGGCCTCGACGGCCTTGGCGGATACCTCGGGCGAGCCGACCCAGCCAAAGCCCGATTCATCCGAGAAGCGGCTGGCGGGAGTGACCTGCTTCCACCCCGCCGCCTTGGAAGCCTGGCCGTCGGGACCGAAATTGAAGAACCACTCGCTGGTGTACCGCGCCGACATCAACTCGCTCATCAGCTTTTCAAAGGCAGTGTCAAGCTGCTCGCCGACGTTGATTCGCCCCTTATTCACGCCGTCAACAAGCTCCTTGAGCCTGCCCTCGAATTGCCCGCGGACCGAGGCGTCATGCAGATATTCGATGGCCGTGGTTGCCTGAGCGACCTTGCTGGACAGATGCAGTTCCTTGAGATTGTCCAGCAGGCGCATGTTGTCGATGCTGTACTTCCAGTTGCCGTCGGGCCTGGTGGAATAGACGATGATCTTTTTGATGCCGGACATGTCGGCGTTGTACTGCGATTTCTTCCAGGCGTTCTGGATGTTGACCTTCAGCGTTTCGATCTGATTGGGCTTGATAAAGACCCATTCGCAATACCCGTTGCGGTTGGGATCGCTGCGGATCTCGACGGTTACCTTGATGGTCTCGGGGCACTCGTTGCGGATGTCGAGCGCGAACTGGCCATACTTGGACCAGTCGCTGACGGCGAAGTCGCCTTTGTCGAGCAGCATGATCGTGCCGGGATACTGCGACTGGTTGACTTCGTACTTGCGAAACGACATTTGCAGCGAGCGCCGGCCGCTGGTCGCCCAATGCGGATTGAGCGTTGACGCCATCACCGGCTTGCCGGATTTGTCTCGCAGATCGAGCCGCGGCTCAAGATACGCACCGGGCTTTTCGAAATCCTGGAGAACAACGTCCTTGGCCGATGCGATCGACGCAGCCAGCACGCAGAAAACGGACGCAGAGACAATAACAGATGCTCTCATGAATACAGCTCCCCATGTCCGACGGCCAGGCGCGCCCAACATGAATAACGATCAGCCTAGTTTTCCCAAGGATACCAGATCTGCGGGGCAATTGTCATATCCGGCATCGTGTCGATGTGCCTCAACTCCACGTGCAGATCGACGAAGAGCGTGTTGTTGGAATCGCCCTGGCCGTAATAGGTCGCCAT
>JAAYCO010000065.1 GCA_012729725.1 Planctomycetota bacterium | reverse complement strand
CTCGACCGCATTCACCTGCTGGGCATGGGAACTCGCACGAAGCTGCTGGGATCGGTCTGGAACATGGCCGAGTTCTATCGCCGGCTGGATATCTTCATCCTTCCAAGTCTTTCGGAGCAGAATCCCAACGCACTGCTGGAGGCAATGGCGACCGGCCTGCCGTGCGTAGCAACCGACGTCGGAAGCGTTTCGGAACTGCTCTCGGACGGCAGATGCGGAGTGATCGTTCCGAATAACGACAAAGAGGCGCTCGCCAACGCACTTGAAGAACTGATCAACGATCAGCCGCTACGCATGAAACTTGGCGCAGCCGCCCGCAACAGGGCGTGCAGCGAGTTCAATATAAAACGCATGATCAATGCCTATCGCGAGCTGTACTTCAATCTTGCCAGCGGCGTCTCCCAGTTGAACAACATGGGGGCTGCGGCGTGAAAGTGCTATCTTTCTCATACTGCTTTCCGAATTCGACCAAGCCCCAGTGGGGGATCTTCGTCCTTCAGAGGCTTGGGGCTCTTGCGAAGCTTGATGAGGTTGAAGTTGTATCGCCTGTGCCGATTTTCCGGCCTGTGCGTGGCCGTGGACCATTGCCGGCTTCCGAGACGCTGGCTGGTCTGAAGGTGCATCGTCCAGGCTTCTTGTGTGTGCCGGGTTTGTTCAAGTCGTGTGACGCCTGGCTATACGCCCGCGCGCTTCGGCCTTGGCTTAGAGATTACTGCCGCACTAACAGACCTGATCTGCTTGACGCCCATTTCATCTGGCCCGATGGCGTTGCCGTCGCCATGCTGGCTGCCGAGATGAATCTGCCATTTGTTATTACGCTGAGGGGAAAGATATTTGAATGCACCGCCGGATCGATGAACAGGCAGTGTCGCGCCGCGCTGCACACAGCCGCTGCCGTTATAAGCGTCAGCAAACAAATGGCCGATCTTGCAATCGAATGGGGCCACCCGGCATCATCGATGCATCTGATTCCCAACGGGGTGGACACGAACCTATTTCACCCCCGGGATAGGATCGCTTGCCGTCGTCGACTTGGTCTTCCAACGCAGCAGCCGATGATTGTGGCAGTGGCGCATCTCAAGCCTTCCAAGGGCGTTGGCGAACTGGTGGAGGCCGTTTCGCGACTGCACCCCCGCCCGCACCTTGTGCTCGTGGGAGGCGAGGCCGAGCGAGGCTACAGGCGGACGTTGCAGCAGCAGATCGCCCGGCTCGGAGTTAGCGAGCATGTTTCGCTGGTGGGCGCCCAGTCATATGAAAACATTCCTTTGTTTCTGTCGGCGGCGGACGTGTGCGTCCTGGCGTCCCACCGTGAGGGATGCCCGAATGTTGTTCTAGAGAGCTTGTCCTCGGGCACACCGGTTGTTGCATCCGATGTAGGGGCGGTGAGGGATATCCTTCGGCACGGCGAGGACGGTTTGATCTATCCGGCGGGGAATGTGGGTCGGCTTGTCGTGTCCATCAAGACGGCGCTGCAAAGATCATGGTCGCAGGCAGCGCTTCACGCCGCCCCGGGCGTTGTGCACTGGCGCCGCGTGGCGATTGATGTGCACAAGGTGCTGGAGCATGCATGCAGCAAACCGACCCCGGCAGGCATGCCAAAGGAGGCGACATGAACACCCGCATGGCAGGGCTGATGTTCAGGATTCACGAGCGGCTGCTCGGCAGGGACACCTTCAAGATCCTCGGTCAGTTGACCAGAAGCCAGTTTCTGCCAAGGGAGCGAATAGAGAAGATCAGGTTGTCCAGGTTCAAGTCGCTCGTTGCAAGCGCGTATGAATACTGCCCGTATTGGCGGCAGGTGATGAACAAGGTGGGGCTTCATCCCCAGGATGTTCGAAGCCTGGACGCACTGAAGGCATTCCCCTTGCTAACGAAGGAAGACATCCGCCGCGACCGCGAACGCATGGTCTGGTTTGACGAGGGCAGGGGCGTGCACATAGCGAAGACTACGGGTTCGACAAACGCCCGGCTGGATTTCTATACGTCCGCGTCTCGCGAGTCGCACATCACGGCAGCAAGGATGCGCGGGCACCGGTGGGTTGGTGTTGAACCCGGTGACAAGGAGATGTATTTCTGGGCAGCCCCGCTTGAGCTGGCGGTTCAAGACCGAATACGGCAGTTGAGAGACTGGCTTAGGAACGACGCCTTCACCAATGGGCTGATGATAACGCCGAGGCTTGCGAGGGAGTGCGTCGAGAAATGGGCGGCGTGGCGGCCGCGTTGCGTTTTTGGATATGTCAGCAGCTTCACAACACTGGTGCGGCTGGCAACGCAGGAAAAACTGGACCTCACCCGCTTTGCAGACCTGGGTCTCAAGGCGATCATCACCACCAGCGAGCTGCTGGGCGAGAGCCGCAAGACCATCAGCGACGCGTTTGGAGTGCCTGTCTTCGATTCTTACGGCTTGCGCGAGGGCGGCCTGATCGGTCACGATTGCAGCCACTTCACCATGCACACCAACGACGAGCAGTTGCTGCTTGAGACCGTCGATCCGCATACGCTCGATCCAACCGACGGCGAGGGCGAACTGGTTGTCACCATGCTGGCCAGCCGGGTTATGCCGGTGATCCGTTACCGCACGGGAGATCTTGTTACGCTGGGCGGCGCGTCATGCCCGTGCGGCGTTTCGCTTGGTTCGATCAAGATGAGCGGCGGCAGGATCATGGAATGCATCGTCACCAGCGAAGGCAACTGGATATCGGCAGTGTCGCTGATTTACACCTGCCGCGCTGTTCCCGGCCTGAGGCAACTCCAGGCCAGACAGGACCGCATCGGCGAGGTCAAGCTGCTTGTCGCCCTCGAAGAGGATGCGCCCCCCGACGCCATGGAGCGCGTTGCGTCGCTCATGCGTCAGCGGCTGGACAGCAAGGACTCGATCCTGCTTGAACGCGTTTCCGAAATCCCTCCCGCCCCCTCGGGCAAGCAGATGATGGTAGTATCGAAGGTCAGTCACCTCTAAGAGCCGGTATGAAGACTCTCGCGGGCTGCTGCTTGGCGAACTTCGCTCGGCTCGGCGCCGCCGCGTGGGCGGTTTTCATACAGGCTCCAAAGACCAGCAGACGGTCCCAAATAGGCAAACCTGCCTTTGAGCCACCGGTATTATCGATAACCAATTTCTTCATTTTTGCGCTTGACGGATAGCTATACGCATGATATAAACCAGCTATAGTCTGATATGCGTCTGATAAGCATCAGAATGCTGGCGGGCTGGCTGGCCCGTCCGGTCAAGTCCAGAAGAAGAGGCTACAGAAGAAAGGAACTGGTCAATGCAAATTAGCAACAAAGCAGTGCGGTTCACGATCGTGGTGCTGGCGTCGGGCTTTCTGGTGACGAGCGCCTATGGCGCCAATATCCTCGCCAACAGCGATATGGAGGAAGGGCCGGAGGAGGCTTACACGGCCTTTCCGCTGACATTTGGCGCTTGGACGGCAGTGGGGTCTTCGTCGGCAGGGGCATATTACAACAACTCCGTGATGCATTCCGGAACTGGCGGCGTGCGAACCGGCAGGGGCGACGCCAGCATATGGCAGTGTGCTTCTGTTGTTGGTGGGCAGCAGTAGGATGTGAGCATTTGGGCCTATCCGCTGCGAGCCGGCGGCGTTGAATGGGATGCGACTCAGACTGCCCTTGTCGACGTGATATGGTTCGCGGCCTCTTCCGCCACCATGGCGGACTACGCCAGCAGAATCTCACAGGACCGGGTCATCGCTTTTCATCCAACATCTGCCCAGTACTACACGTGGTCGCAGACAACTGGCACGGTGACGGCCCCCGAAAACGCCAACTGCATGATTATCAAGGTGGGGCACAAGAGTCTGGGCGGCGACTGCGTTCGGCCGGACTGCTACTTTGACGACGTCACGATGTCCACCGTCCCGGACCCGGCGACATTGGGCTTGATGCTGCTGGGTGGTTCATCCGTCTTGCTAAGGCGCAAGTAGAACAATCCGTTGTCCTGACCTTCCTATATAGCGACGGATTGTCTGATGCGGGAACATGGGACGATTGAATCGCAAACCTTCGTCCCTGTTCCTTGCGTTTGACAAAGTGGCAAGTGTGTGCTATAGCAGTTGGTAAAGTCTGATAAATACTTGCTATATAGGAGATGCTTAACCAATGGCCGAACCTGTGTATCCCATCATCAAGGAAAAGATAGAGCAGGCCATCCGCGATGGCGAATGGTCGCACAGGCTGCCCAGCGCCTTTAAGCTGGCCAAGCGATTCGGGGCCAGCCACCTGACGGTGCTCAAGGCAATCAAGATGCTTAAGGAAGATGGCAAATTGGTCGTACAGGAACGCCAGGGAACGTTCATTGCCAACGGCGGTCCAACCAGGAGGGTCTCGCCGTATGTCGGCGTGATTGGTTTTGCTGAGGATGCGGATATCCCTCGCCGCAGTCAGGAGCAGTATTTCCTCCAGGCTATCAAGAACTACCTGGAAGCCCACGGCTTCAGGATGCTTGCCATTCAGCACTTTGACGAATCAGATGCGCATTTCGCACAGACGCTAACTGATATTTCTGTGAGCGGGTATCTGTTCACGAGTTCAATGCTCACCCAGGATCTTGCCGACAAGCTGAAGCTTGCGGGCGTTCCCTTTGTCTCTCTCACCCGCATCGACCGGATTGACGGCATAGCGTGTGTCGACTTCAACCATGAGGAGTCGCTCAAGTGCCTCCTGCGGCATTACATAGCGTGCGGCCACAAGCGAATCGCCATGGCCCGCCGCCAGGCGCCTTTCCTGCTGACATACAGCGAAAAGGGACTGCAGGCGTATCGTGAAACTCTGGAGGCGGCGGGGATATATGATCCGGGCCTTCTACACATATTCAACAATGAGCTTATCTTCCGTTTCCCGCAAGATCCCCATGCTGCCGCGGAAATCGCCGAAGAGATGTTCAAGCAGTATTACTGCTGCGAGAATCCTCCCACCGCGATCCACATAAACAGCTCTGCCCTCGCCCGGGTGTTCCTGGCGAAGATTCGCAAGGACGCTCCGCAATGGGCGAATTCGCTGGCCTTGTCAACGTCCGTCGGTTCGCCCCCGCAGGATGCCCTCTTCCGGTCCGATTTTTGTTGCACCCTCCTTGGTGATTACGCGGAACTGGCCAGAACGGGCGTCGAGATGCTGGCGGCCAGAGTGGCTGATCCTGGCGCTGCCGTGAAGAAGATCGAAGTACCTATGTCGTTGCATATTCACAGAAAGGTTGTGCCTCAGCCTCCTGGCGTTGTGCAGGTTGATCGCACCGCTTAGCCCATGTGCTGGTCCAGCCCGTGGGAAACGGAGAAACATCATGAAGATGCAAGTCGTTCACCATCGGGCATTCACACTCATCGAACTTCTGGTTGTGGTTGCGATCATCGCGTTGCTGGTGAGCATGCTCATGCCTGCGCTGTCGAAGGCGAGGGATCTGGCCAAGCAGTCGGTCTGTCTGGCGAACCTCAGAAACTGCGGAGTGGCGCTTAATCAATACGCCTGCGACTTCAATGAAGTTATGATTATAAGTTGGTACTATAAGGGATATGAGAGCAATCCCGATACTGTGCATAGCATGCCCTGGGCCTCGGCGCTTGGGGGATTCCCCAGGAACAGCACCAGTGACTTGAACAGCCAGTACATAGGCGACTTCTCGGTAACCGTATGTCCATTCGAGGTTCCCGAAATCTGGGACCGCCAGGAAGCCGCCCGCTTCTCCTTCACCTACGGCGGCCTCCACTTCAACTCTGCCCAAGTAAACTCCTGGAAACCAGACGGTGTGTTCCTGCCCTCAGACGGCACAACAACAGGGAGCGGGTGCTTGCTTAAGCTCAGTAATCTCCAAAGCCCCAGCGACTGCACGCTGGTGATGGACAGCTACGCCCCAACATGGGGCAAGCAGGTGTACATTGTGTATCCCCAGGCAACCGCTGATATGAGGCCCGCTGCGCCACATCTTCGGCATGGCAATCGCGCGGATGTGGTCTTTGCTGATGGGCACGCCGAGGCTGCCGATGCCCAGCGCCTGTTCACATTGCATCCGCAATTCTTCAGAAGTGCTTATGACGCCGAGTATCAACTCGTTCCGCTGCCGTTCTAGGCAAGCGAGCGGGATAGACGCTTTTTTGAGTTACCCTCATTGCGATTCGGGAGAAGGCACACATGCGCAGAAGCAATCCCAAACTGGCCTCGATGCGGACATTGTCGATCTGCTCGATCATTGTTGCATTCACAGTCCCCTGCAGCATTGCGCAGGCTCAGAAGACGTATCTGAAGAACGGCTTGATGCAGGGGCAGGGCGCCTCGGTTCCCGACGGCTGGCGGCTGCACTTCTTCTCGAACCTGGAGGCCATTGGCGAGTCGGGCATGATCGCCGGGCCGGAGGAGGGAACAAATGCAGTTGAGCTTATATGGAGGGATGGTGCAGCCAGATTTGCGCTTCAGGCCGAGATGTCGGCCCAGCCCGCGCAAGGCAACTACATCCTGTCGGGGCAGGTGAAGACGACTGGGCCGGGCAAGGCGGCGTTCCTGGTGGAATGCTTTGACGACAAGGGCCGGCTGCTTCGTTACGCCGAGACCGCCCCCGCGTCCAGCGATACTTGGCGCGAACTGACCCTGCTTTTCACGGTCCCCCGGCTAACGGCCAAAACTAATGTCTACTGTCTCAACACCGGCTGCGGCAGTGCAGCCTTTGCCGCCGTCGGGATAAAAGAGGCGCTGGGCGGGGGCGAAGATGTGTTTCCTCTTTCGGTGGTCGCCATTCCCGCCGAGGGAAACGCCCCGTTGTTCGGCGGCAGAAGCAAGTTTCATTCCTTCATCGACAGTCCGTGCCCGATGGGCTTTCATTTCTGGGGCGAGAAGGATCGAGTGAAGAACGGCGCGTTGTTGTTGGAGATGAGCGAAGAACTCCGTTTGACGGCCGCGGTGAATGCATCTCCACTCTCAGAGCCCGCAGTGGATTTTAGCTGCGAGGAGATTGAAAGAGACGGCGTCAAGGCGCTTCGTTACACGATTCCGATTCTGGAGGTCACAAAGATTCTGCTGGCAAGGCCCCGATGGGAACAGGGCAGGATCTACGTCGTGATAGAACCGAAGGATCCGTCAACGGCGGTGTCAAAAAGCTTCGTTCTCTCATGGCGATTGCTGAACGACGGCAAGTTATCCCCGCGGCGAGAAATGGAGATGGTGTTCCTGCCGGCATTGCCGGACACTCCAAACCCCAAGCGGTTCGGGTACATGTCGTGGAAGGCCAATGACCTGGTTTTCGAGTCGCCCGAACTGATGGCGCGCATGGCAAAGCACTACGAAGCGGCGGCGATGCACGCCTGGGCAATTGCCGGTGCGCTTACAACGACATGTCCGCAGGATCCTCTTCGCCGCAAGGCCAACGAGTTCTTCCGGGCGCGAGGGTGGAAGATGTACAAGACCGAACCCTGCCACCTGTCTATGGACTGGAGCGCGTTCGTCAAGGAAATGCCCGACGCCAAATACGCAATAAGCGCCAAGGGCGAGCAGAAGTACCACAAGTTCATCTGTCCGACATGGTTCAACCATGACGCGGCTTTTCGCGAGCAATTGCAGACGTACTACCGCCAGAAGTACCTGACCTCCGGGGTTGTCGCCGGCGATTCTGTGGTGCTCGACTACGAACCGTGGGACTTGCACAATTGGTGCTTCTGCGACGAATGCCGCGAACATTTCAGCAAGGCATTCAGATTGCCGTCGATACCGTCGGCAAAGGAGATCGCCGAAAAATACAGGGAGCAGTGGTCCGACTTCAAGTTCCGCCAGAGCGATGATCATGTCCGTCTGGCGGGAGATGTGGCTCGCGCCGCCGTTCCAGGGGTAAGAATAGGCATATACGACTATGTTGTGCATCAAAACCCCAAAGCTGTTGAGTACTTTCGGCACACTGTTGCTCTGGACGCACGGCGCATCGATCCCCTGGTGGACTTTCACATGCTGTCCTTCTATCGCTACAACGGCAAAAACGGCTGCGACCTGCTGGACTTCAACGTGAAGCAGTTAACCAAGCCCGTCTGGATGATCAGCAACATCAGCAGGAACGACATAATAGACGGCGACTGGACGGTGCGGATCAACAGCTCTCGCCCGCGCAGGTCGGCATGAAACTGCTGGGGCGGCTGCCTCAGGCGCGGTCGGCTTCGCCACCTTCCCAGGATGGGATCTTGACGCGAATTTCTTTGTCGCCATAGACCAGGCCATGGCTGATGTGGCGGTGGCCGAGGACTTCTACTTCGACGGCAGGCGCGTGGATCAGCAGTTTGACATCTCGGGCCGGGGATTGAATGAAGTTGTGCTTCGCGCGCACCAACTTAAAGGGCAAACCCTGGTGACGCTGATCAACTTCGACAGTGCGGCCACGGCACAACTGGTGGTCAAGTTCACCAAGCCCGCGGTAGCCGTCTACAAGGTGACGTCGCCAACGGGATTTGCCTGCCCGCCAAAACTCCCTCCCCAGGGCCTCAAGGTGCAACTTGAGCCGCTGTCGAGGCAGTTGCTGATTCTTTCACCGGCCTCTGGCGGATAGAACCCGCATCGGTGTTCATGCAAGCGGTTGTTTCGTAGCCGCAGCCTTCGTCGCCCCGGCGGGGGAGGCGCCGTTGATGAACTGCTCCAGCATTTCCCGGGCCTTGCTGTCTACGTGCTGGATAAGCGGATGCTTCATCGTGTAGGCGCTGATGGCTTCCAGCGGGCCGGCGATGCCGCGATCGCGGGCGAGCTTGCAGCAGCGGATCGCATCCACCGACTCGCCGGCGGAATTGGGCGAATCCTCAACGCTCAGGCGAAGCTCAAGATTCAGCGGAACGCCGCCCCAGCCTCGCGCCTCTATCCGCAGGAAGCAGACCTTGTTGTCCTTCTGCCACGGAACAAAGTCTGCCGGGCCGATGTGCACCTGGTCGCTTGGCAGCGGCACGTTCATCTGCGACTGCACCGCCTCGGTCTTCGAAGTCTTCTTTGACCCAAGGCGCGAGCGATTGAGCATGTTCAGGAAGTCGGTGTTTCCGCCGGTATTCAACTGGTAGGTGGCGTCGATGGTGGCGCCGCGGTCCTGCATCATCCTTGTCAGCACGCGATGCGTGATGGTTGCGCCAACCTGGGCCTTGATGTCGTCGCCGACACATGGAATCCCGGCGTCCCGGAATCTCTGCGCCCAATTGGCGTCGGAGGCAATGAAAACGGGTATGCAGTTCACCAGGCTCACGCCGGCCTTAAGGCAGCATTCGGCGTAGAACTCGGTTGCCTGCTGAGAACCGACAGGCAGGTAGTTGATGAGAATCTCAACGCCGGCGCTCTTGAGCGTTTCAACCACGTCAGCCTGTGACGGCTGGGGTTTATCGCTGACGACGAATGTCTGATGCTCGGGATAATCGGCCATGTGAGAGGCGACGCCATCGAGCACCTTGCCCATTTTCACCACGACGTCGTTGTAGGTGAAGTCGTCGTAGAACACCTTGGTGTTGTTGGGCTTTGCGAACATGGCCTTGTGCAGGGCCTGGCCGACCTTTCTCTTGTCGATATCGAAAGCGGCGACAAACTTGATGTCGCCCGGTGCGTACGGACCCACCATCGGATTGGCCAGTCCTATGACGTCGCTTGTTCCGGCAGCGGCGGCGGCCCGGTAGTAATTAACGCCCTGGATGAGAGAAGAGGCGCAATTGCCCACACCCACGATAGCAACACGAATTTCATTCATCACAAGCCCTCTTGCCGCGGCGCCAAAACGCCGCGCACTGAAACAGTTCCAAAAACGTCGAAGATCCGCGGCCGAGGGCGATGTACATCTCGCCTGGCCGGCGAGGATGCAACTCAAACAGCATGATATTAAACGGCTTTCAACTCCCGCGGGCAAGGTCGAACAGAAAGAACGACGCTCGCCCCTACGTGTCGAAAGGCCACGTAGTGATTATATACCGCGGGCGCTTCTCCGTACCAGTTCCGCGGCGGAACAATCCCTTGTCTGCGACCAGCCCGCAAGCGGCATGATGTGCTCGTGCACGGCGTCGATCAGGTCGCTTGGATAGGGGAAGAAGGCGTCTTCCACTTCGTCAGCGGGCGTAATCCAGTTCCTTGCGCCGACAACAACCGGCGGCGCATCAAGGTCGTCAAATACAAGCTGCGATATCTTGGCTGCGAACGTCTGAAGGGCGCTGCCTCGTTCGCACGCATCAGACGCCAGCAGAATCTTGCGAGTCTTGCGAACGGAATCCAGCACCGGGGCATAGTTGAACGGCACTATCGAACGGGCGTCGATCACCTCGCACGAGACGCCATGCTTCTTCTCAAGAATGTCCGCAGCCTCCATCGCCCGATACAGCGTAGCGCCGATTGTGAGGATGGTCAAATCGTGGCCGGTCTTCTTGATGTCCGGCTCGCCGATGGGAATCTCGTAATAACCCGTCGGCACGCCGCCGGGGTGGAACTCCTCGGCGACGTCATAGGTCCGCTGGCTTTCGAAGAATATCACCGGATCCGTGCCCGTCAGTGCCGCGTTCATCAGTCCCTTGGCGTCATACGGAGTGGCCGGGAAGACCACCTTGAGCCCCGGAATGTGGGCGCACATGCTGGTCCAGTCCTGGCTGTGCTGTGCGCCGTACTTGGAACCCACCGATACGCGGACCACGACCGGCATCTTCAGCAACCCGCCGGACATCGACTGCCACTTGGACAACTGGTTGAACAACTGGTCGCCGGCGCGACCCATGAAGTCGCAGTACATCAACTCCACAAGCGCCCTGCCGCCTTCAAGCGCGTAGCCCACCGCCGAGCCGATGATCGCGCCCTCGGAAATCGGTGAATTGAACAACCTGTGGTAAGGCAGCGCCTCGGTCAACCCGCGATAGACGGCGAACGCGCCGCCCCAGTCGCGATTTTCCTCGCCGTAAGCAACAAGAGTCGAATCAGCGGCGAATCTGTCCAGAACGCTCTCGAATACGGCGTCGCGGTACGACACGCACTTGGCCTTGGGCAACTTGTTGCCGTTCTCGTCCGTGGCGCTCCGGCTGCGCTTGGCGATTTGAGCCACTCGCGGGTTGTCGCTTCCGCACTGGAGCATCTCGCTTTTGCGCGAGGGGTCCATCGACTCGACCCGCTGGTTGGAGAACATGGTCTGTTCCAGCAGGCAGTCCTTCATCTTCAGGTCCGCTCGCGGCGAGATGCTCAGGTCTATCGCCTTCTTGTACGCCTTGAGAATCAGCTCTTCGCAGTGCGCGTTGATGGCGTCGATATCCGCCTGCTTGCATACGCCGGCTTCCACCAGAGCCTTCGGATACGTATTGAGCGGGTCCACCTGCTGCCACATCTCGACTTCCGCCTTTTCGCGGTATGAGCTGGCGTCGGATGGCGAGTGCCCGCTGTAGCGGTATGTGATGGTGTCCAGGAGCACCGGCCCGTCCTTTTTGGCCAGTATCTCTTTTTTGCGTCGGATGGCGTCGATAACGGCAAGCGGATTGAAACCGTCAACGCGTTCGGCATGGAGCTGGTTAGGATGAATTCCCGCGCCCAGTCGCGCCAGCACGTTGAGGCCCATGGTCTCGCCGACGGGCTGGCCGCCCATGCCGTAGAAGTTGTTAACAAAGTTGATGATCAGAGGCAAACCCCCGCGATGGGCTTCATCCCAGAGCAGGCGGTACTGATCCATCGTCGCCATGCACAGGCCTTCCCATACCGGCCCGCATCCAAGGGATGCGTCGCCGATGTTCGCGATCACGATGCCGGGCTTAAGGTTGATGTGCTTGAACATGGCCGCCCCGACGGAAATGTCGCCCGAGCCGCCGACTATCGCGTTATTGGGATATATGCCCAGCGGCGGGAAGAATGCGTGCATCGAGCCGCCCATGCCCTTGTTGAAACCTGTCTGCCGTCCGAAAACTTCCGCAAGAGCGCCATAGATCAAGTAATCCACCGCCAGGTCAGCCACGGACCCCGTCGAATCCTTCTCGACCACTCGCAGGCATTCGCCGCCGAAGTAGCCGGTCATGATGGCCATCAGTTTCTTATCGTCGAGCTTGGCAATCGCCGAGAGCCCCTTTGCCAGAATCTCGCCGTGGCTGCGGTGGCTGCCGTAAATGTGGTCGTCGACGTCAAGCAGGTAAGCCTGGCCCACGGCGGAGGCCTCCTGTCCGATGGACAAGTGTGCCGGGCCTCTGTGGTTATACTCCAGGCCGTGGTAGTTGCCGCGAAGCTTGACCTCGTTGAGCATGTTCTCGAACTGGCGGATTATGGCCATGTCGCGGAAGATGCGCAGCAGGTTTTCCTTGCCGAGCGACTTGACCTCGTCCTTTACGCTGCGGTCGTACTGGTTAAGCGGAATCGGCTGGAACTCGACACTGCCCTTGCTGCGAACACGCGAAGGGTCAACCATTTGGCACTTAGGCATCACTAACTCCTGAAATCACTGTGCTGGCGCTTCATTGGCATCCGGCGATACGGCGTGGGCCTGTTCGCTGGGGTAAACAACCTCTATATTCCTGCCGCGTAGAAACTCGGCCCATTCACTCGGTGGCGGTGCGTCGGTAATGACCCTGCTGAGGGCGTCCCAGCCCACAATCTTGAACAGCGAGGGCGTAAGAAACTTGGTGTGATCGACAAGCAGCCATGTGGCTGATGCGTTCCGCACCGCCTGGCGGTACAGAAACGCGCTTTCCATGTCGCTGGCGGTCAGGCCGAAGTCCATGCTCAGGCCGTCAGCGCCGACAATCGCGGTGTATCCGCGAAGCTGGTCCAGCGTCGCCGTAGCCAGGGGGCCAACGGTGTCCATGCGGTCCGGCCGGTAGCGTCCGCCAAGAGTGATAATGTTTATGCCGTTTGATTCAGGCAGTTCCAGCACCAGGCGCGAGGAATTGACAATAATCGTCAACCCGCGCTTCTGACGCAGGAAATGCGCCATTTCGAAGCAGGTCGTGCCGGAATCGATGAAAACCTGGTCATCATCCTTAATGAGTTCGGCAGCGAGCTTTCCGATGGTCTTCTTGCTATCAAGATTGCGGCGCGACTTCGCCCTGAAGGAATAATCGCTAACGCGAAGATGCTCGGCGCCACCGTAGACAAGCTTGATCTGGTTATCCTGGGCGAGATTCTTCAAGTCGCGGCGGATCGTGGCTTCGGAGACGCCAATCTCCTCCGACAGCTCATTCACTTTGACGTAAGTCTTGTCCAGGACCTGCCTGAGAATCAGATCACGTCGCTGCTTCGTTGTGTATTTCATGGTTCATCGCCCGAAGTATCAGGATGTTGCAAGAATATACCATTAGTACGTCACAACTTCAACACGAATCCGCCATTTTGATGCTTGACTTTTGGCGTTTCTGCAATTATTCTGGTTTCCTATTGGGAACCTCCTCACATTGACCTTAAGAAGTGGTGAATCATGTTTGAGATCAAGATGCCCAAGGCTGGGCAGAGCATGGAAGAGGGCACCATTGTAAAGTGGTGCAAGTCGGTAGGGGATAATGTCAAGGTGGGCGAGGTGCTTTTTGAAGTAGAAACCGACAAGGCGACCATTGAGGTTGAATCTACTCACGAAGGCGTGTTGAGTGAAATTCGCGTTCCTGAGGGTTCCACAGTTCCGGTGCATCAGGTGGTGGCGATTGTCGGCGGCAGTAGCAAAGCGGCTGATTCGCAAGCCAAGGTTGAGCCTGTCGCTCCCGCGCCCGAGCCACAGACTGTTGCAGTTCCGCAAGGCGTGACGCCCATACTCATGCCAAAGGCGGGGCAGTCTGTAGAAGAAGCGCAGATCCTTGCCTGGAAAGTAAACATTGGCGATAAGATCAAGCCGGGCGACGTGATATTCGAGGTCGAGACCGACAAAGCCAGCATTGAAGTTGAAGCAACCGACGCTGGCAGGGTTGCCAGGATAGTTGCGCAGGCCGGCGACGTTGTTAAGGTGCTCGAACCTGTCGCCTATCTTGGCGACGACGATGCCGCGGTTGATGCGTTCATCGCCTCCGCCTCAGCGGCCCAGGCTCCGATGCCCTTAAAGCAGGTTGCCCCAGCGCTGGCGCCGGCTGCCCCTGTCTTTGCGGCGTCAACAAGCTCCTCCGGTCGAGTGAAGGCGTCTCCCGCAGCCCGCAAGATCGCCGTCCAGCGAGGCATCGACCTATCGACTATTCCGGCAGGCAAAGGCCCCGGCGGCAGAATTCTGTCCACGGACGTGCCAGCCAGTGCCCCGGCGCCGGCTGCGACTTGCGCCGGCGGCGCGCGACGCAAGATGAGCCCCATGCGCAAGGCTATCGCCAGGAACCTGACCTGCTCCAAGCAGACCATCCCGCATTTTTACATGCGGCTGACGGTGGACGCCCAGCCGATGATGGCGTTTTACCGCTCGCAGAAAGCCCTTTACCCGTGCAGCGTGAATGACGTTGTCACAAAGGCGGCCGCCCGCGCGGTAAGCGAATTCCCCGCGATGCGAAGCAGAATCGACAACGAAGAGATTATCGAATATCCTCAATCCAACATCGGCTTGGCAGTTGGCATGGACGACGGGCTTGTTGTTCCCGTCGTCGTTGGCGCCGAGTCTATGAGCCTGCGGGAGCTGGCCTCTCAGAGTCGCCGGCTGGCCGATCTTGCCCGCGGCGGCAAGATCGAAGGCATGGGCAAGGGCGTAATGACTATTACGAACCTTGGCATGTTCGGCGTTGAGGAGTTTGCCGCGATAATCAATCCGCCCGAGTCGGCGATACTCGCCGTCGGCGCGGTGCGGGAAGACGTTGTCGTCAGCGACGGCGCGATCAAGGCGGGCAAGGTGATGACGCTCACATTAAGCGCCGATCATCGGCTGGTTGACGGCCTGCTGGCTGCGAAGTTCATGGCAAGGCTAAAGGAACTGCTGCTCGCGCCGGAGTCGCTGGTCTGAAATGCGGTCATCCGGGCGCGCAAACACCCGGTTGCCAGTAAGAGGTAGTTATGTCGCGTCACTTTGACATTGTCGTGATAGGTTCGGGTCCTGGAGGTTACGTCGGCGCTTTGAAGGCGGCGCAGCTTGGCGCATCGGTAGCCGTTATCGAAAGAGGCTGCCTGGGCGGCACATGCCTTAACGTCGGCTGCATTCCATCCAAGGCGCTGCTTGCATCAGCTCATCTGTTGCATCAGATCCGCCACGCCTCGGAACTGGGAGTAACCGTCGGCGGCGACGTCTCGTTTGACTGGGCGAAGATTCAGTCCCGCAAAGACCGTGTGATACGAATGCTTCAGAACGGCGTCAAGTCGCTGTTCGCGGGCAGGAAGATCGAGCTGATTGCGGGTGACGCCAAGCTTGCCGGCGTCGGCAGGGTGGTTGTCGAAGGCAAGGCCGGCGCGGAGGAGATTACCTGCAACAATGTGATACTTGCCGTTGGCTCGCGTCCGGCGAGAATTCCGGGATGGCCTGAGGATTCCAGCATTGTTTGCACCAGCGACGAGGCGCTGCACTGGAAGACTCTGCCAGGCAAATTGCTGATTGTGGGCGGCGGCATCATCGGCTGCGAGTTCGCATGCATGATGCAGACGCTCGGTGTCGAGGTGACGGTGGTTGAGCTTATGCCCCGCATCCTGCCCGAACTTGATTGCCACCTTGCCGAAGCGATGCAGAAGATACTCGCCAAGCGCGGCGTAAAGCTGCTGACCGGCGTGAAGGTGCAGGAGATGAAGCTTGCCGACGCAGGCGCTCAGGCAGTGCTTTCCGACGGTCAGGGCGTCTCCGTCGATCGTGTTCTTGTCGCAGTGGGCCGCCGGCCCGCAACCGAGGGCATCGGGCTTGAAAGCGTCGGCCTGACGGTGGATCGAGGTTTTATTCGCGTGGACGATCACATGCAGACGCCGGTCAAGGGCGTCTCCTGCATCGGCGACGCCAACGGCAGATGCCTGCTTGCGCACGCCGCGTCGGAGCAGGGCGTGGTGGCTGCAATGAACATAACCGGCAAGCCCACCGTGTATCATGCCGCCATCCCCAGTTGCGTATACACCTTCCCCGAGATTTCATCTGTCGGCATGACGCAGGAACAGGCGCAGGCGAAGAAAATCCCCGTATCTATCGGCTCGTTTCCGATCGGCTATCTCGGAAAGGCCATGGCCGTTGGAGAGACAGAAGGCTTCGTGAAGGTTATTCGCCACCGCGAGAGTGGCGAGTTGCTGGGCATTCACATGCTTGGCCACAACGTCACCGAACTGATTGCCGCAGCCGGGGCCATGCTGCACCACAAGCTTTCGGTGCGCGAAGTCGCCGACGTGGTTTATGCGCATCCGACGATCAGCGAATCGCTGAAGGAGGCGGCTGAGGATTCGCTTGGCGAGGCCCTTCATCTGCCGCCGCGAAAAGTCATACGGATCGGGGCTCAATAGCCCTTTGCCCTCAACAGGAGCATTCCCTTGGATCGATTCGAGCAGTATCAGCAGAAGGACATCGACCACATACCCGCCACAATGAAGGCGGTGGTTCTGAACGGAACCGGGTTCGATAAAGTGGTCTGTCGCGAGGTTCCCGTGCCTCAGCCCGCTCCGGATCAACTTTTGTGCCGAGTGGACGCCGCCGGCGTCTGCACGTCGATTATCAAGCTGCTTGAACAAGGCCCTGCCCACACGTTCATCAACGGCTGGGATCTGGAGAAGTTCCCGGTCATCCTCGGCGACGAGGGCGCGGTCACCGTGGTGAAAGCCGGCGACAATCTCAAGAACCAGTACAAGACCGGCTCAAGATTCGCCATCCAGCCCGCGGTTGACGTATCGCCGATAAACCATCGCGAAAGGTACAGGAACAACGCTGCGGGAATGAACAAGTGCGCGGTTGGTTACACCCTGGGCGGCAACCTGGCCCAATACATCCTCATTCAGGAAGAAGTGCTAAAGGCCAAGTGCCTGCTGCCGCTGCCTTCGGACAATATGCCGTACTTTGCCGTCTCGATGGCGGAACCGATCTCATGCATCTGCTCGGCGCAAGACCGGCAGATTCACATTCGCAAGGACGGGCCGTTTGGCAAGCGCGTGCCGCAATTGGGCCTGCTCGAAGGCGGAACAACGGTCGTAATCGGGGCTGGGGCGATGGGACTGATGCACGCCGAGATGGCGACGAGGTACAGGCCAAGAAACCTGATTGTCTCGGACATTCTGCCCGACAGGCTGGAAAAGGGCCGGCGCATTCTTGCCGACAAGGCGTCGCGCCTGGGAGTTAACCTTATCACTGTGCATGCCGACGAACTGAAGGCTGCTCTGGATAAGGCATCCGGCGGCGCAGGCGCCGACGACATCATACTGGCCATCGGCGTCCAGCCGGTGCAGCAGGAAGCGCTCGCTCTGCTTGCCAGGGGCGGCGTTGCAAACCTCTTCGGCGGCCTGCCGCGAGGCAAACACCTGTTGCAGGTGGACGCTATTGCAGTTCACTACAACGAGATCAAGCTCGTCGGCTCAAGCGGTGGAGAGCCATCGGACCTTGTCGCAGCCCTCGATGCGATAGCCGCCGGAGACATCGACCCGGGCAACTTCGTCTATGGCATAGGCTCGCTTGAACACGTGCCGCAGGTGCTCAGGATGATCCAGGACAGACAGGTGGACGGCAAGGTCATCATCTATCCCCACGCGGGAGTCGAGAAACTCACCCAGGTTTCGCATTGGAGCCAGGCAGACGAACGCGAGCACCTTGTAACCAGGCTGGCGAAGCAATGAGCGGCGGCAGGACATTCGCGGGCTTTGGCTTTGGGCCGATCCAGAGCGGCCTGTTCGTGTACGAGGCGTTTTCATCCGGTAATTTCGAGCGATTTGTCATTGCGGAAGTTGACAAAACGCTGGTGCAAGCGGTGCGCAACAACGGCGGCAAATGCCGGCTGAACATCGCCCGTAAGGACAGGATCGACCAGTGCGAAGTTTTCGGCATTGAACTCTACGACCCTTGTGAGCCTGCTGACAGGCGAAAGCTGATCGAAGCTATCTCGCAGGCGCGGGAGATCGCCACCTCGCTGCCCAGCGTAAAGTTCTTCGATGCCGATCCGGAGTGCGGCGTTGCAAGGCTGCTTGCCGACGGACTTGCCGCAAGACAATCCGCAACTGGGGCGATAGTGTACGCTGCCGAGAACAACAATCACGCTGCCGAGATTCTCCTGGACGCCCTCCATCGTCATGCAGGCGAAAACGACCTGAAAAACGTCCAGATTCTCAACACCGTCATCGGCAAGATGAGCGGCGTTATCACCGATCCCGGCGTGATGCGACGCATGAACCTCGCGACGCTCACGCCCGACGTCCCGCGGGCGGTGCTGGTTGAGGAATTCAACCACATCCTCGTGTCGCGCGTGACGCTTGAAGGCTTCAAACGCGGCATAGAAGTGTTTGTCGAGAAGGACGACCTTCTGCCGTTCGAGGAAGCAAAGCTTTACGGCCACAATGCCGTTCACGCAATGATGGGCTACCTGGCCGAACTTCGGGGCTACAGCGTGATGTCGCAGGTCGGCGGTGACAAATGGATAATGGACCGTGCCCGCGAGGCGTTCAAACGCGAATCGGCGTCAGCCGTCGTAACCAGGCACGCGCATCTCAACGACGCCCTGTTCACCAGGAGCGGCTACGATGCGTATGCCGACGACCTGCTTGAACGAATGGTCAATCCGAACCTTAACGACCTGGTGGATCGGGTCGGCAGAGACCATCTGCGCAAGTTGTCATACGAAGACCGGCTCTTCGGCACGATGAATCTGGCGATGAAGGCCGGCGAGTCGCCGGTGAATCTTTCGCTGGGCGCTGCCGCCGGCGTGATTTCGCTCATCAAGCGGCAGGGCGAGCTGAAATCGCCGCTAGCCTGTCTGCCCAAGCGAGTGGAAGACCTGACCCGCGAAAACCTGGGTCGGCTCCTTGAGGAGCTGTGGCAGGGCAAGGCCGATTCAAACGCCAACGCGCTTGCGGACCTGACTTGGCGAAGCGTTCGAGAGCTTGCGGGTTTGTAGAGCAACTCTCGATTGAGCCGGCTCTGGTCATCGCAGGGCGTCGTAAGCCTCGTGCGCCTTGTAGCTGCTGCGAACAAACGGACCGGCAAGCACAGCGCCAAAGCCCATTGCAAGCGCGGCCATCTTCCACTCTTCGAACCGCTCGGGCGTCACGTATCGCTCGACGGGCCAATGATCGCTGGACGGCGCCAAATATTGGCCCAGTGTAAGTATTTCCACGCCCACCTGCCGAAGCTCGCCCAGCACTGCCGAGATTTCATCATCGGTTTCGCCCGCTCCGAGCATCAGGCCGCTCTTGACGCGGTGATTCCTCGGCGATTGTCGCGCGGCATGCTCAAGAACCGCCAGGCTTCTGTCGTAACGGGCTCTTGCGCCTGTGACGCCGGGTTTGCGAATCGCGTCGTACAGGCGGGGCACCGTCTCGATGTTGTGGTCGAAAACATCCGGTTCAGCAGCAAGAACGGTGTCTATCGCTACGGTGTCGCCGCCAAAATCGCTGGTGAGCACCTCGACGAGAACACCCGGAATCTGCTGCTTGACCGCGGATATCGTCCTTACGAAATGCCTTGCGCCGCCATCGGCAAGATCGTCGCGGGTGACGCTTGTTATGACTACATATCGAAGGCCCATGGCTTGGGCAGCCTGGGCTAGCGCCTCTGGCTCATCGTCGCGCAGCGCGGCGGGCCGGCCTTTGGTGACCGCGCAGAAGGCGCAACCCCTGGTGCAGATATCGCCCATGATCATGAACGTTGCCGTGCCCTGGCTGTGGCATTCGGCGCGGTTGGGGCAATGGGCGGCGGAGCAAACGGTATTGAGACCGAAGTCCTTTAACACGCCTGCGACCTTGCCAAATTCGCCGCCGCACGGCAGGCGTTTCTTAAGCCACGGTGGCAGCCGGCGGGGGTTTTCACAGCCGCTCATCATCTACCTGCCTTACTGAATCGAATTCCAGCAACTGGGCCATCCACTTCACCAATTTGGGCTTTACCTCCGCCACGGTCACGTCTCGGTGCAGAAGGTCGCACATGCTGACGACCTTCTTGTCGGATATGCCGCACGGCACAATCAGGTCGAAGTGCGACATGTCCGGGCAGACGTTAAGAGCGGTCCCGTGCCAGGCGACCCATCGACGAACCGCAACGCCCATGGCGGCGACCTTTCGATGATCGACCCACACTCCGGTGAGTCCCGCGATTCTGCCGCCGGTTATACCGAACTCGCTTAACACTCGGATAATCACTTCCTCAAGCCGGCGAAGGTATTCCTTTACGCCCAGCCCGCTGCGGTCGATTCGCAGAATGGGGTATGCCACAAGCTGGCCGGGGCCGTGGTACGTGACATCACCCCCGCGGGTTGTTGAGTGCAGTTCGACGCCATTTTTCGCCAGCTCTGCCTCGCCGGCAAGGACGTTAAGCCGGTTTGCTGCCCTGCCAAGCGTGATTACCGGCGGATGCTCAACCGTCAGCAAATAGGCTTGTGCGGGGTTATCCAGCACTCTTGCCACCAGTCGCTGCTGAAGCGCAAGAGTGGCGTCATAGCTTTCAACGCCCCTGTCGGAGTAGATCAACTCGGCCATGTCAGCATCTTAACACAGGTGAAGGACGGGTTTAAACGCCGCGTCTTGAAACAAAGCATTGCATGCATAGGTCAAACTCGATCACAATTGTAACACAAAACGCCACCAAAACGACATCATCTTTTCATTCTTTCCTTGACACTGCGAATGCCGGCCAGTAGCCTGTAGTTAAGGAATCATTGGTTCAGACGCTTCTGGGATTTCACAGATGACTTCATGCACTATTCTGGAGACACTCCGGCGGCTTCCCGAGGAGGCGGAGCTTCTATCGGGGGGGCCTTTGAATCGCCGGCCGGTGGTTAACTCACACGTTCACCTTCCGCCCAACTTCTCGGCTTTCGACAGCGTGGGCCAGTTGATCAAGGCATCGAGCGACCAGCACGTCGAAGTGCTGGGGGTGAGCAACTACTACGACTACTCAATCTACGAAGACTTCGCCGCCCAGGCCCGTTCGGCGGGCATCTTTCCGCTTTTTGGCTGTGAGATCATCGCTCGTCTGGAAGACCTGGCGTCAGCGGGGGTGAGAATCAACGATCCGGGCAACGCTGGCAAGATGTATATCTGCGGAAAGGGCATCATTGGCTTTTCGTCGCCCTCCGCAAGGGCCACGCAGTTGCTGGAGATTATCCGCGGCAGTGATTCCGCTCGCATGGCCAGGATGGCGCGCAAGCTCTGCGAGGTCTTCGCCGGCTGCGGGGTGACCCTGGATCTGGACGCGCCCGCGATAGTGCAGCGGGTGGTTGATCGCCACAATCTTCCGGCGCACACTGTTTACCTTCAGGAGCGCCATCTGGCTGGCGCGTTTGCCGAGGAGTTTCTGCGTCTGGTGGCGCCTGCCGACAGGGCTGGCAAGTTGGCCCAGGTTTTCAGCGCCCAGCCGACGCACGACGCATCGGATGCCGGCAAGGTCGCCAACGATATTCGATCATATCTGATGAAGGCCGGGCGAAAGGCTTTCGTGGAGGAAACGTTCGTCAGCTTCGACGAGGCGCGAGAATTGGTGCTTCAGCTTGGCGGCATTCCGTGCTATCCGACACTGGCAGACGGCGCAAACCCCATCTGTGCTTTTGAAGACCCCATCGACAAGATGATTGCGGATATCGCCGCCAGGGGCATATACGCCGCTGAGTTGATACCTATCCGAAACAGCCCCGAAACGCTCAAGGCGTATGCCCGCGCAATGAGATCGGCTGGGCTGATACTGCTTGGCGGAACAGAGCACAACACGCCGGATATGCTGCCCATCGAGCCGGCCTGTCGCGGTGGTTCGGCGGTGAGCGAGGACATAAAGGATATGTTCTGGCAGGGCGCATGCGTGTCGGCTGCCCACCAGTATCTGGCCGCGCGGGGCAGGCGCGGATACGTCGATTCAAACGGCGTTCTCAATTCGGACTTCAACGATAATGAAGAGCGGGTCGAGTACTTTTCACGCCTGGGCTCCGCCGTTATTGCTGCATATCTGCGAGGCGGCTCATAAAGGATGCGAACATGACCCAAGTTGAGTTGGATGCGTTGGTGAGAATATCCCGTTTCTACGGCTGCGACGAGCAGTTCGTGATCGCCGGCGGCGGGAATACCTCGGTGAAGGTGGGAGAGAGGCTTTTCGTGAAGGCCTCCGGCTGTGCGCTTGCGCAGGCGACGCCGACGAGCTTCGTCGAGATGCACCGTCCCGCGCTGCTTGCCGCGCTGGAGGTATCCGCAGAGGCGGAGCCTTCCGTTCGTGAGGAACGCTTCAAGCAGGCGGTTCATTCTGCCAAGGCGAATACTGCTTCATCGCTCCGGCCCTCGGTGGAGGCGGTTCTGCACGGGCTGCTGGCGGCAAAGTTCGTGGTGCACACGCATTCGACCATAGTCAACATGCTGGCCTGCTGCACCAAAGGCAGAGAGCTCTTTCACGAAATCTTCGGCGACAAGTTTCTTTGGATCGATTGCACCGACCCCGGCATCACCCTGGCTCGGGCGCTTCGATCGGCCCTGCACGAATATGCCAAGCGTGGAGAAAAGGCGTTTCCGCCGGCAATCGTGGTGCAGAACCACGGGCTGATAGTCTGCGGCGACGACGAGCAGGAGATTATGGCCAACACGCAACTGGTGGTTGAGCCTATTCGCAAGCGGCTTGGCCAAACGCCCGAGGCCTCGCAGGAGGCCTGCAGACCGGCGGCGACGAATCCAGGGGAGCTTGTGAATGTCGTTGCCCCGGCGCTTCGCGCGCTTGGGACCGAAGGCGGCGCGCTTCGCATGGTTGCGTTTGACGATTCCCCGGCCGTGATGGAACTTGCGCGTCGCCATGACGGCGCCGAGACAGTCGGCTGCGGACCGCTGACGCCGGACCAGATCGTCTACTGCAACTCGTACCCCATGTGGGTTGACCTTGGCGATGCCCGCGCGCCGGAGGCGGTAGTGGCGATACTGCGGGATTCTCTCGCCGATTACAGAGCCCGGCACAGCGGCGATCCCGGAATCGTCATTGTCGCCGGCCTTGGACTGCTGGCTCTTGGAGCGTGCGCTAATGACGCCCGAACGTCTGCAATGGTATATGCTGATGTGGCAAGGGTGATATCCGGCGCGAGGCGGCTCGGCGGCGTTCATCATATGCCGACGGACAAAAGGCGATTCATCGAAACGTGGGAGGCAGAGGCATATAGGCGGAACCTTTCGCGGTCGAAAGCCAACGGCAGAGTGAAGGGCAAGGTCGCGCTTGTCACCGGCGCTGCCCAGGGCTTTGGACGCGAGATTGCTCAGGATCTCGCCGCGCAGGGAGCGCATGTTGTCCTGGCCGACGTGAACGTGCAGGGAGCGCAGGAAACGGCACAGGCGATAATCGCCGCCAACGGCGCAAATCGGGCCATGGCGGTCGCGATAGACGTGACAAACTCCTCGTCAATCATCTCGGCGGTCGATCAAGTGGTGCGTGCCTATGGCGGCCTGGACGTGCTGGTGTCCAACGCCGGCATACTACGAGCGGCAAGCGTCTACTCTCAAAGCGAGCGGGATTTCGACCTTGTTACGGCAGTCAACTACAAAGGGTACTTCCTGTGCGTGCAGAAGGTCGCGCCCATCCTTGCTGTGCAACATATGGCCCGCGGCGACTACAGAAGCGACATCATCCAGATTAACTCCAAGAGCGGCCTGGCGGGCTCGAACAAGAACTTCGCGTATGCCGGCGGAAAGTTCGGGGGCATAGGGCTTACACAGTCGTTCGCGCTAGAGTTGATCTCCGACGGCGTCAAGGTCAACTCGATCTGCCCGGGCAACTTCTTCGACGGCCCGCTTTGGTCAGACCCCAAAAACGGGCTGTTCGTGCAATATCTGCGGACGGGCAAGGTTGCCGGCGCCAAGACAATCGAAGACGTTCGGCGGGCGTACGAGGCAAAGGTTCCCATGGGCAGGGGCTGCACCACGCCGGACGTGATGAAGGCGATTTACTATCTCATAGACCAGCAGTACGAAACCGGCCAGGCCTTGCCAGTGACAGGCGGCCAGGTGATGTTGAATTGAGGAATGCAATGAGCGTGATGTCCGATCTGCCGGCGACGCAACAGGCGGTGCAGCTTGTCGGGCCGGACCAGTTGGTGTTGAACGATTCCAAGGCGGTGCACAGCCCCGGGCCAAGGCAGATTCTTGCGCGCGTTGAAGCCGTGGGGCTTTGCTTCAGCGACCTCAAGCTGCTCAAGCAGTTTTCGTCCCATCCCAGAAAGGGCGAAATCGTTTCGGGTCTTGAGGCGGCTGTGCTTGCGGAGATTCCCAGTTATGTTCCCGGCGAGCGGCCTGTTGTGCCTGGTCACGAGGCCGTCTGCCGGATAGTGGCGGTGGGCGATGATGTTCGGCATCACAAGGTCGGCGAGCGCGTGCTGGTTCAGACCGACTACCGCGAGTTGAAGACGGCCGGCTCGAACGCTGCATTCGGTTACAACTTCGAGGGCGGCCTTCAGGAGTACGTGCTGATGGACGAGCGCGTAATCATGGAGCCCAACACTGGCGAGCGATTCCTTATTCCAGTACCCGAGAATCTTGGGGCATCGGCGGTGTGCCTTGTTGAACCGTGGGCCTGCGTTGAGGATTCATATGTTTCCGGCGAGCGCCGGGCGCCCAAGGCAGGCGGGAGAATGCTGATCGTCGCGGCCGACGGGGCAGTGGTGGCAGGCTTGGGCAATGCATGCCGCGAAGGGCTGCCGGCGGAGGTTGTCGCCGTGTGCAGTGGCGCCAATAAGCAGAAGGTGGCGGCGAGTTTCAAGTCGGCTGCTTTTGTTGAGACTCTTGAGGCGGTTGACGGCGCATTTGACGATGTTGTCTACTTCGGCAGCGACGCCCGGACGATAGAGGCCCTTAATGATCGTCTTGGGGCGAAGGGCATTATCAACATCGTGCTTGGCGGCAGGCGGATCGACAGGCAGGTCTCCGTGGCGGTCGGGCGGGTTCACTACGGTATGACGCGCTGGGTCGGCACAATTGGCCCCGATGCTGCCGAGTCGTACAAGAACATTCCGGCGACGGGTGAAATCCGGCCGGGCGACAGTATTATCGTCATCGGCGCGGGCGGGCCAATGGGCCAGATGCACGTTATTCGTAACCTGTGTTCGGGCGTAAAGGACATATCTCTGACACTGACGGATGTGGACGCCGGGAGAATGCAATCGCTGCTTCGCCGGGCAGAGCCGATCGCCCGCCGGCTTGGCGTGACGCTTCAGGTCGGCGACTCTGCAGATGCGCGTCACGATTACTTCGCCCTGATGGCACCGGTTGCGCAGTTGGTCGCCGATGCGGTCGCGCACAGCAACGATGGCGCGATCATCAACATATTCACCGGCATTCCTGCACAGACGCGGCATGAGATTGACCTGAACACGTATATTCAGCGCAGGTGCTTCATGTTTGGCACCAGCGGATCTGTCATCCGCGACATGCGGATAGTTCTGGACAAGATATCAAACGGGAGCCTTGACACCGACGGATCCGTCGATGCCGTCAGCGGCATGGCCGGGGCGCTTGAGGGCCTCAAGGCTGTGGAAGACCGCACCCTTGCCGGGAAGATCATCGTCTATCCGTGCCTGCGCAACATGGGGTTGGTGCCGCTGAGCGAGTTGAAGAACAACCACCCTTCAGTTGCCGCCAAACTGAACAATGGCCTTTGGTGCAAGTCGGCTGAAGAGGAACTGCTTAAGACGGCGACATGAGCGCTGCTTGGTTGCGTGGAATCCCGCTATGTGGTATCAACTTGCATGCATAGTCGCAACCAAAAGGAAAGCACATGAAGATTATCAGCGTCGCCGGCGCCCGCCCCAATTTCATGAAGATTGCCCCGCTGATGGAGGCGTTCAGCCACCAGCCCACGATTGAGCCGATGCTTGTTCATACCGGCCAGCATTACGACGAGCGGATGAGCGACCTGTTCTTTCGTCAACTGGGCATTCCCAAGCCTGACGTGAATCTTGGCGTTGGCGGCGGCAGCCACGCCGTGCAGACTGCGGAGGTGATGAAGGCCTTCGAACCGGTAGTGCTGGAGCACAAGCCAGACGCAGTGCTTGTTGTCGGCGACGTGAACAGCACCATCGCCTGCGGCCTCGTTGCGGTCAAGCTGGGCGTGAAGCTCATTCACGTTGAATCGGGCCTGCGAAGCGGGGACAGGTCGATGCCCGAAGAGATCAACCGAATCCTGACGGACTCGATCAGCGATTACCTGTTCTGCACCGAGAAAAGCGGAATGGAAAATCTTGCCCGCGAAGGCGTGCCTGAAGATCGCATGTTCCTTGTCGGCAACGTGATGATCGACACGCTGCTGAAGAACCGTTCCAAGGCTGACCAAAGCCAGATACTGAACGATCTTGGCCTTCATCAGGGCCAATATGCCGTGCTCACATTGCATCGTCCCAGCAACGTTGACGACCCAGCCGTGTT
>JAAYCO010000064.1 GCA_012729725.1 Planctomycetota bacterium | reverse complement strand
TGAACGAGCAATCGGCGGGTTCACTGTTTGGCGACCTCGGCGGCAGGGAGGAGATGAACCTTCGCCTGATTGTCGTGCAGTCCGTGCTCAGGCTGGGCTTTGGCATGGCCGGCAAAAGCATGCCGCCGTATCTGCCCCGGCGGATTGTGGAAGATATGCCAAACCGCGACCGCGAGGCACTCGAGCAGATGCTGATCGAATCTCTGGCCGATGCCCCGCCCGCGCCGTCCTCTGATGTCGTCGTGAAGATCGTTCGCGGCGTGCTGGAAGGTCTGCCAATCGCTTTGCGCGTGGCGGAGGCGCCGCTGCGACAATGGGACCGCGTCGAATATGCCCAAGTCGAATACCGGCGAACGAACGGCCAAAGCCTTGTCTCGGTTGTGGTGAAGACCAGGCCGGGCATGCAACTGGAGCTTAAGGATCTTCATTTCATGCAGCCGAGCTTGAGCCTTCGCGGTGCAGTCCGCGCAACGGTAATGCGTGATGCGCCAACCGAACAAAGCATCAGCATCCTCATAGAACCGCTCGAAGAAAAAAGCGGCGCGAGGATGGAAATGCACGGCCTTGTCTGGGCGCTGGTGAGGCTTTTCGCGGCGCCGATCGCCGGCGGCGACCTGCGCCAGATTACCGTCTGGAACGCCGCAGCCAACACAGCGCCCGGCGGAATGGGCGTGAAGCTGCTGATGCTGGCCGATGGCAAAGACCCGCGGCGAGTGCTTTCATTTTCCCGCGTGCGCCAAACCGCGATCAGGCGAGAGATAGCCGATGTCGGCTACATGGTGCTTTGGCGGCGCATAGATTTCGCATACGTCACCCCCGGCAGACTCTATTACTACACGCATCTCGACGATAACCCAGGCGCCGATGATTAGCGGCGTTTGCTCAACTGATGTTGTCATGGTGGTCGCATCGCAATACCATAGGCGGTCTGGAAGTCTGGAGACGCCTTATGAGTCGATATGCCCTTGGTCTGGATTACGGCACCAATTCCGTTCGCGCGCTGCTGGTCGATGTGGCGGACGGCGGCGAACTGGCGGTGGCGGTGTGGAATTACGAGCATGGCCGAAACGGAGTGGTTCTTGCTTCCGACCCCGATCTGGCCCGCCAGCATCCCGCCGATTATGTCAAGGGCGCCGAGCTGACGATCAAGCAAGTGCTCAGGGCGGCGGCGAAGGCAAATCGCAAATTCCGGCCCGAGCATGTCATCGGCATTGGCGTCGACGCCACGGGCAGCACGCCGTTGCCGGTGGATTCTTCCGGCATTCCGCTGGCGCTTGATCGGCGATTCGCAAACGAACCCGCCGCGATGGCGTGGCTCTGGAAGGATCACACCTCGTCGCAGGAGGCTATCGAGATAACGCAGCACGCGCTGGCGCACCGGCCGCAGTATCTGGCCCGGTGCGGCGGCACGTATTCAAGCGAGTGGTTCTTCAGCAAAATCCTGCACTGCAAGCGGAAGCACCCGAAGGTCTTTCAGGCCGCCCATACATGGGTCGAGCTTGCCGACTGGCTGCCCGCAATGCTCATGGAAACGCAGAGCTTCGACAAGCTGAAGATCGGCGCCTGCGCCGCGGGGCACAAGGCGATGTTCAATCCACAGTGGGGCGGCTATCCCGACGCCGAGTTCCTGGCGGGGCTTGACCGCGATCTTGCAGCCATGCGCGACAGGCTTGCGACCGAGGCTTATCCGATCGGCACAGCCCTGGGCGGCCTGAGCGAATCATGGGCGAGACGCACCGGCCTGCCGGCGGGTATTCCTGTCTCGGCAGGGGCGCTGGACGCACACGCCGGCGCGGTCGGCGCGGGAATCCGCCCGGGAATGCTCGTCAAGATCATAGGAACCAGCAGCTGCGACATCATGGTTCATCCCGCCGGCGAAAATCTGCCCGATATCCCCGGCCTGTGCGGAATGGTCAACGCAAGCGTGCTGCCGGGCTTCTGGGGCCTGGAGGCCGGGCAGTCGGCAGTTGGCGACATATTTAACTGGTTCGTTAACTACGTTCAACCACGCGGCCCCAAGGCCGGTTCACACGAAGCGCTGACCGCCGAGGCCGCCAAACTTGCCCCAGGCGAGTCCGGCCTGCTGGCGCTGGACTGGAACAACGGAAACCGCACCGTCCTGGTGGACCAGAGGCTCACCGGCCTGCTGCTTGGCCAAACACTCTACACGACCCCTGCCGAGATTTACCGCGCGCTGGTCGAAGCCACCGCCTTCGGCGCGCTGACCATCATCAACAGGCTTGAGGAGTACGGCGTCAAGGTCAGGCAGATAGTCAACTGTGGCGGCATTGCCGAGAAGAATCCGCTTGTGATGCAGATATACGCTGACGTGACGGGCAGGGTAATGAAGGTCTCGCGTTCCCCCCAGGCCTGCGCGCTGGGCTCTGCCATCGCCGGCGCGGTCGCTGCCGGAAAGGCCCGGGGCGGTTATAACTCGTTTGCCGCCGCCCAAAAGGCGATGACCGGCGTAAAGCCCGTCGAGTACCGTAGCCGGCCCAAGGCCCATAAAGTGTACTCAGATCTTTATGCCTTGTACAAAAAGCTGCACGACTGCTTCGGCGTCAAGGATTGCCGCGAAAGCCAGTTCGACGTGATGAAACGCCTTCTCGACATACGAAACGCAGCCCGTAACAGCAAGTAACAACAAGCGCCGGCCGCGCCGCCGGCGGAAGATGGGTGCATGGCCGCTGTATTCGTCTTTTCGAATCACACCCATGAACGGAAATCAGCGCGACGCTAGAGCCCCGCATGGAAATGCGGGGACCTGACTCCGCGTCGCGGAGCGACACCTCGCCGTTGTATGTGTTTTGTGCGATGATCACGACGCGAACCAAACAGCAAACGGCGTGGTTTCGCTGCGCGATAACAGTCAGGTCCCCGCATTGCCATGCGGGGCTTCGT
>JAAYCO010000063.1 GCA_012729725.1 Planctomycetota bacterium | reverse complement strand
TGAGCCACCTGTTCTTGTGGCAGTTGGTCCGGCGGCAGACCGCAAAGGTCATCGATGTCCTGCTTGGGCAACAAAGCCAATTCATCCAGGGCCCTGTTGTACATGGTCACAGCGTTGCCGCCCTTGCGCTCCAGAGGCGGGGTGTGCAATCGGTATCGCAAGCTTGGCACGGGCGTCTGTTGTGGCTTGACGGTCAGTTGGAATGTCTCAGGAACATCCTCGGGTTGCGGCGCGCCCTTCGGCAGCGAGACAACCTGCGAAAGCACAATGGCGTTCAGGCAGCACAGCGATAAAAGTGTGTTGCAGGTTCTCATGATGATTCTCCCGCCGCAGCCGCGGCTATAAATTCATCGTGATGAATATGCTGACAGCATGGCAGTATATATGCGTTATATCTTTGCGGCAACGATATGCGCAATGCGACCGCGTCGCAGGTATGCCGCGATGGAGGAGGCAGGGCTTACTCGCCTTTTTGCTTCTTCTGGGGCGCTTGCCTGCCCAATGGCGGTCTGCGCTGGCGGAAGAACAGGCGGATGGGAACCTCGGCAAACGGCAGGTGCTCGCGGATGTGATTCAGCATGAACCTTTGATAGCTCGTGTCGAAGCTTCGCACATCGTTAACGAAGCACATAATCGTCGGCGGCGCCGTGCTGATCTGGGATGCGTACAGGATTTTCGGGGGTTTCGTGCCGGTTTTGTGGCTTGGGCCGCGGACCTGCACGATGGTCTCGATTACCCGGTTAAGCTCGGCAGTGGGAACCCTGACGTTGGCCTGAACAAAAAGCTGCTCGGCCAGGTCTATCGTCCGCCGGACGTTGAGCCCTTCCGTTGCCGCCGTCAGCGATACCGGGGCGTACGAGAACTCTGGCAAGGTCTTGGCGAAATAGTCGGCGAACGCCTCGCCGGTTGTCTTGCCCGCAGCCAGATCCCACTTGTTCACCACAAGCACCACCGGCTTGAACAATCGGGAAATCTCGCCGGCAAGATCCTTGTCAACCTGCGAAACCGGCGTCGATGCGTCAATCATCAAGGCAACCACATCCGCCCGGCGAATAGACCGCAGCGCCCGATGGTGGCCGTAGAATTCCAGATCGCCGAACTTCTTGGCTTTCTGCACGCCGGCGGTGTCGATGACGATGAAACGCTTGCCGTCCAGCTCAACCTCAACGTCCACGCTGTCGCGTGTTGTGCCGGGGGTGCTCGAGACAATGACCCGCTCTGAGCCCACCAGCGAATTGATGAACGTGCTCTTGCCGGCATTCCGTTTGCCAACAATCGCCAGCTTCATGGTTGCAGGGGGAAGGTCCGTCGCCTTGTCGCCCATGGCGGCTGAGATTGCCTCAAGAAGATCGATCCTTCCGAGCGAATGCATTGCCGACACCGCCATCGCCTCGCCGAAGCCAAGCGCATGCAGCTCGCCAATTTCGCCGGTGATATCCAGCGTGTCCACCTTGTTGGCGACAAGGATAACCGGCTTTTCCTGGCGCCTGAGCCGCTGGGCCACGTGACGATCAAGAGCGGTGACGCCTTCACGTGCATCCACCACAAAAAGCATCAGGTCGGCAGCGGCCAGCGCGAAGTTGATCTGATCCTCCACGCTTTCGGTGAGGCCCTGAAGGTCTTGAATGCCCATGCCGCCCGTATCGACCAGCTCGACGAACTTGGGGTCGTCGCCCTCGGTCACCTGGCACGGCGCGGAGATGCGATCTCGCGTGACGCCCGGCGTGGGATCGACGATGGATATCTTCTTGCCCACCAGGCAATTCAACAGGCTGCTCTTGCCGACGTTAGGCCGGCCCACTATGGCTACAACGGGAAGACTCATATTACACCACTCTATCAGGAAACCAGTCAGGGCGAAAGCGGCGTGAAAGGCGTCGTGGGTTTTTGGGGTGTCGCATCGCCCGGAAACCGGCAGAAGGTGACTTTTGATGTTGTCAGGCTCATGGCGGAATACATGGCTTGACAGAGGCCCCTTTTTCGCACTAACCTGTTTCCTTGCCGCCGCTGGATGCCGGCAAAAAATTAACCCAATAGAGGAGTTGACCATGGCGTATAAGATTACTGACGAATGCACGACCTGCGGATCGTGCAAGGACTGCTGCCCCGCCGAAGCCATCAAGGAAGGCCAAGAGAAGTTCAGCATCGATCCGGATGCCTGCATTGATTGCGGCTCCTGCGTCGACGCCTGCCCTGTCGGGGCGATTAAAGAAGCATAGTAGCCAGTGTTTTCCCC
>JAAYCO010000006.1 GCA_012729725.1 Planctomycetota bacterium | reverse complement strand
ACTTGTTTATTTGTCGCTTCCACGACGGCCACTCTTGGGGCTGCAATCGGCATTGCCATAGCGGTTCTTGTTCGGTGGATTCTGTCGCTTCTGACCCGGAAACCGGCACTCTCTGGACCCGGTGATTCAAGCGAAGGCGAAGGTCTAACAGGTAAGGATTAAACAGCGAATAAAGATCGTGGCGGACGGATAACTGGCAAGCACCTGCTCGCGTCATGGATGCCAACAGTGCAGCCGCGTCGGTCGAAATCGCAAAACGACTTTCGCCGGACGCGCAGCAGCAACGTCAGCTATTCGGTCCGCACGGTGTTGCCCCACCAACCGAACCGGCGGGTCCTCCGCAAGCCCTTGGTGGTAAGGGAAACCGATCACTCAATAAACGGCGTCATTTCTGGTCCCGGGGCCGTGCAGGCAGGATGGCTGACTTGGCCTGCCGATTTCGATAGGATGACTGACAGGAGACCTCGACGCACTTGCCGACATGTGCGCGTCGGCGCAGGTCGAGCAGTGCCTGGCGAGCGGGAGCGTACGTAAATGGCGACGGCACAACAAGTTGAGGCACTCTTGAGGAGCTTTTCTGAAGGGGATGCGGAGCATTTTGTTTCGGTGGCCCTTCAGATTGCCGCTCATGCCGCGCGCGGGCAAGGGGCAGCTCGCCCAGGAGCTGCGTGACCTCGTTGACGGAATCAAGCAGAAGCAGCAGTCGAGGAAGATTGGTGGTTCTCTGCCGATCGCGCGGCCCAAGGGCGAGTTGGCGGGTCTACTGAGCGTGACGTATCCGAAGACGCGGCTGTCCGAAATGGTGCTCGGGCCGGCCACCGTTAATGCCTTAGCTCGCGTCAAGCGCGAGTATCTCAGTCAAGACAAGCTTCGATCACACAGCTTGTCCGCCCGCCGCAAGCTACTGCTGGTAGGGCCGCCTGGGTGCGGCAAGACGATGACGGCCTCGGCGCTGGCCGGCGAGTTGAAGCTGCCACTCTTCTCCGTGCAGCTTCACGGCTTGATTACAAAATACATGGGCGAGACGGCTGCCAAGCTGCATCTGGTTTTTGATGCGATGACGGATGCCCGTGGCGTCTACTTCTTTGACGAGTTTGATGCCATTGGCGCCGACCGGGGCGCGAAGAACGACGTGGGCGAGATTCGCCGGGTGCTCAATTCGTTTCTGCAGTTCCTGGAACAAGACGATTCGGACAGTCTCATCCTCGCAGCGACCAACTACGTCACCATGCTCGATGAAGCGCTGTTCCGGCGGTTCGACGACGTGATACACTACGACCGCCCTGATACAGAACAGGCAAAGCAGTTGGTTCAGAATCGGCTTCATGTATTTCTGGGAAGGCGACCGGGCTGGAAAGGCATCCTTGAGGCGTCCGCCGGGCTCAGTCATGCGGAGATCAGCCGCGCCTGCGACGACGCGGCAAAAGACTGCATCCTGACTGACCGAAAGAGCATCGATACGGAAATGCTTGTTTCGACAATAAGGGAACGTCGCCGGCCCGCGGAACCGACAAGTGAGTAAGGCAGGCGGAGAATGCCGGAATTTGAACATCTGTTTCCGCTGAATACGGCCTCAGCAGAACCGTACAAGTATCCACGCAAAGTCTCATCAAGCGAATTCAGCGTTCCTCCGCGTGACGACCGAGTGGTGCACGGGCAGCAACTCGCTCAGCAAACGCTGGCCGCCGCGGAGGCAGTAGAACAGCACGCCGAGGCGCTTCCGGAGGAGAAGCGGCCGAAGGGGGTCGTGTTGGACTTCCAAAGTGACCCAGGCTTCAAGCTGAAGCTGGAAAGCCTCGAAACGCTGCGCAGCGGGATTGAGTTGCGAAATTCGCGAACAGTTGACGACGTTATGCACGGCACGGTCTTCGTGCCCGAGGGCGTAACCGTTCACGGATTTCGGGTGGTTTTCGCGCGGCAGTGGCAGAGCACGAGCGCAGCACATAGTCGTGTTTACTATCGACAATAAGGACCAGGAAGCCACTGCGGCATGAATGAGCGCTCAAGATGTGTCTGGTAGTAAGGAAGGCGCCTCGCCCGACCGAAAGTAGGCCGTGACCGCCGCGCACAAGAATTCGAACACCGAGCGGTCTTGCTGAGCGCAGGTTTGAATCACCGTCCAGATTCGT
>JAAYCO010000062.1 GCA_012729725.1 Planctomycetota bacterium | reverse complement strand
GGCAGTTCGATCTACGTCTGGGACGGCAGCAGCCTGACGGTTAACGGCGGCACGGTTACCGGCAGCAGCAGCCTGTACCTTAACAGCGGTTCGGCGCTGGCTCTGGTTGTCAACAACAGAGCGGGCATCGTTCAGGTCAGCGGCAATCTTGCCATCGACCCCACGGCAAGCCTGCAACTGTCGTTCGGCGCGGGCCTGACCGGCAGCGACTTCATTCCGCTGATTCAGTACGGCGGCGCGTTGAGCGGCACGTTCGCGGGCCTGGCCGAGGGCGCGCAGTTCACCGTCGGCGAGCAGGTGTTTAACCTGACGTACACCGGCGGCGACAACAACAACATCGTCGGCCTTACCGCGGTTCCCGAACCGGCGACCATGGGTCTGCTGGTGATCGGCGCCGCCGGCGCAGTCATCAGAAGGCGCGCACGGTAAGCAAGGACAGTTGTTGAACTCTGATGCGGCAAATAGGCCGGTGGATCCACAAGGTCCACCGGCCTTTCCATAGACTTGATATAGTATACGGTATGGAGCATTATTAATGGCTACGGACAGTGGCGAGGCAGGGGCATTCAAGGTCGTTCCGGGCGACATTCCAAACAGGGGCATACTGTTCGTCGATCATTCGGCGACGGGGCGCTCCGGGCACGGCGGCAACTGCCTGACCGAGTGCGCCAACGGCGACATCATCAGCTTCTACAGCAACGTCTCGGGCGAGGAACTCCGCGGCCACGGCGTTGGCGGCTGGTCCGAGTATCGCCGTTCCACCGACGGGGGACGCACCTGGGGCGAGCCGGTGGTGCTGGAATATTCCCGCCGGGCCTGGGAAGGCGATGAGGTTTACTCGGCCCTGGTGTTCGCCATCACGGCAGCGCCCGATGGCGCGCTTATTGCCGTGGTCTCACGTTTCGCCAACACCGCCTGGGTGAAAAAACTGCCGCCCGTCTACCTGCTAAGCCTCGACAACGGACACACGTGGAGCGAGCCTCGGGACGTTGACCCCGGTGCAACCGTGGATGACATATCGCTGACGTTCGATGCCGTCTTCACGCACGAAGGCGAAGTGTTTATTGTGTTCATGGGCGGCTCGGAAGACTACTGCCCTGGTCCGTTTTCGCTGTACGTTTCCGACGATAACGGCAGGTCGTTCCACCGCCGCAGCCTTCTGCCCTTCGACAACGACTACTACTACGCCACCGCCGGCGTGCTGAGCGACGGCCGCATTATCGTGTACAGCTACGCGTATCATTCGGAAGACAACGTGAATGAATACGACCTGCCGTACGTAATCAGCAGCGACGGCGGCAGGACATGGTCCAGGCCAGCAACCGCCCGTTTCGCCCGCAGGTTGCGAAATCCGCAGCTTTCAGCCCAAATCGGGGGCCTGTATTTCATGCACGGCCGAAGCGGAAACAAAGGCCAGGACGCCAAAAACCTCGTGCTCTACTCGTCGCCCGACGGCATCAACTGGGATGAGGGCACGATACTCTACAAAAAGGAATTCGGCGGCGGAGACTGCTATTCGGCAAACGAAGTGATTGGCAAGCACAACCCGTCATCGCCTCGCAGGCTGCTGATTCAGTCGAGCATCTCATACGACCCCGCCAGCAGCAGGGTGAACGAACACCATTGGTGGGTGGACGTGCCGCGATAGCGCCCGCGACCCGCGCAGCAGGGGCGTTTTGCCCCAAAACCCGAATATTGTCAGAAATCTGATGGCTGCATCGCGGATGAATCCTAAGTTTCCTTGAACAATGGAGGCTGTGGATGCGACGGATTGAGTTTTTGTCTGAGGCTTGCCATGTCGTGCGCCCAGTGGGTCTGTGCATGGTGGCGGTTTCGGTTGTGGCATGCGCGATGGCTGCCAGAGGGTGGCATGCGGGCACGATCATGCTCGGCGGCATCCTGTTGGGCATATGCGGCATCGTTGTTTACCAGGTGCATTCCGCGGTGGGCAAGCTTAGAGATCAGTCGGCGGCCGTCGAAGTTGCTTCCGACGAGGCGCAGCGGCATTACGCAGATGTGCTTGGAAGAATTGTGCGGTTCGTCGAGTCCCGCGACCGGTTTATCGAAGGCCACAGCGAGCGGGTCGGCGCCATCAGCGAGAAGATCGCCCTGAAGATGGGCTTTGACGCCGACAGGGCGGCCCGGCTTAAACTGGCGGGCGAACTGCACGATGTGGGCCTTCTGGCGATACCCGCCCAGATACTCGCCGAAAAGTCACGAATCAGCGTTGAAGGTTTCCGATGCATCCGCCAGCACAGCACTATTGGCTATGAGGTGCTCAAGCCGCTGGGCTCGCTTGGCGACCTGCTTTCGGCAGTGAAGCATCATCACGAGCGGATGAACGGGACGGGTTATCCCGACGGACTGGCGGGTGAGAACATCCCCATCGAGGCCAGAATTTTGGCCGTCGCGGATACGTATGACGCCATGACGCACGACCGCCCGCATCGCCCGGCGGTCAGCAGGGCGGCTGCAATGGCCGAGCTTCGCCGATGCTCTCCGGCGGGCTATGACCCGCTTTGTGTCGATGCATTGGCTTCTGTTGAGTGCGGCTTTGGCATGGCCCCCGAAGAAAAGCCCGAAGTTTCGTGCGCCGGTTGATTCGCGGCAAACTTCGGGCAACCGTCGGCCTTACCCCTCGCTACAGACGTTATTCTCGTGCGTCTGAGCAGGGTCGAGGCCGTTCTTTTTTCTCTTGGCCAGCGATTCGACCGGCGCCTCGGGCGAGTCAGGCCCGGCTGCCGCCTGCTTTTCTCGCTTGATGGCGTCGTAGACTTCCTTACGGTGGACGGGAATATGGGCGGGGGCGTTGATGCCGATACGCACCTTTTCGCCTCGAACGTCGACGATGGTGATCTCGATATCATCGCCGATCATGATCGTCTCATCGCGTTGTCGTGACAGCACCAGCATGTCGGCTCCTTCCTTGGGTCGCCGTCTACGGCCGATCCAACCGGCCTGTGGCGCCCGTGTGGCGGGCGCAAGCACATAATATATCGGCCAAAGCGAGGCCCAAGGTGAGTGCCGACTTCACTTATTTGGCATTAGGGCCGATTCCTGCGCCATAGTCATTCGATGCATTATATCCATAGCCAGGGCGTTAAAGTACTCGCCCGCCCACGGGCCGAACATGTTCATGTCGCGCGACTCGTAATGATCGCAAGTCCAGCGACGGTGAGGAATTACGTATCCTATGTAGTCGCCGTTAAAGCTGGATACGACGGCCCTTGGCCCGCCGCCGCTCAGGCTTTGGGCAAGTTCCATCGCCAGTTCGCCGGAATAATCGGCGGGCATGCCAAGGATTACGCGATCGCCCACCACGGCGGCGTGTATGTACGTCTCCCTGCCTCGCAGAACCAGTTCACCCACAACAGGAGATATCCTTGCCCAGCGGGCGCATCGATACTGCAAGGGCGGCAGATCAACGGGAATGATCCTGCCTGCGAGTGCTGCGTTTGCGGCCGCCTGCGAGCTGGCGTCTCGAAGGGCTACCATTGCCGAGTGCGTTACGCGCTGGGCCACGTTCCGGGCTCGGGGCATGCCCGACAGGCCGTTCCTCGCCGGCTGCATCGAGCCGACCGCCCCTGCGGCGAACAGACAAGCGCCTCCGGTGATCTCTTCGACGGAGTCCTGTACAATTCCGGGGTAATCGCGGCTGGGCAGCAGGTTTCGCTTGCCCATGCAAGTGGCGTGGGGACAGGCGAAAACCACGGTTGCCAGAACCGACTCGTCATCCGCCTTGCGAACCAGCAAAACATCGACAGTCGAACAGGCGGGGAATGATTCGTCAATGCGGTTCTCGACGAACCCCTGTGCGGCGTCGCGGCATTGTCCCCACCCGATCATTGCCGGCTGGGGGTTGTTTCTGCTGGCGCGGATGGACGCCTCGAAGGCATCGGCCATTCGGCGCACGTGGGCAGGATCGTACGCTCCCATGACGAATTGTTCGACTATTCCGGGGGCGAATCCGCCAGGGCCGCTGTGCGTGTGCGTTGCGGTGAAAAGCACCTCATCCGGCGGCAATTGAAGGCGGGAGAGTATCTCGTGCCGCAATTCCGGCAACACCAGCAGCACGTCGGCGCAGACAATCGAAAGCGAAGTCGAACCAGCGGCGAGCGTGAGCGTCTTGACGAACATCCGTTCGCCGCCGCTCTGAGCGGCATTTGGCTTTCGTCCACCATACCCGGCAAGGGGCGAGCCTTCGGGCGGCGTTATCTCGGCGACGCCAACGCCCGCGAACACCTGTCCGAATTGGGGCTCGAATCTCTGCTCGGCGATCCGCCGCCGGGTGGCGATTGAGTAAGAGGCGTGCTCGAATCCCTCATGATTCACCGGCCAGGGGCCAACAAGCAGCACAACCGCGGCGGCAGCAGCCAGAAGGCGAAGGCGTCGGCGCTTCCACCATTTCTTGTGCGATTTGAGGCCGTAGGAACGATGGCTCATGGAGCATTGTATTGCCGCCGGCAGCGGCGCCGCTACTTGCTGTTTTGTTCAAGGCGGCGGTAGTAGCTTTCAAGGATCTCACGGTATTCTTCCGGCAGGCGGCCGCGCCGGGCGTCGGACATGTTTTCCTGCACGTGCTTGGGCATGGGCGACGAGACATCCTGCGTTACCGTGATCGGCGAACCAACGGCAAGGCGCGAGCGAGCCAGCGACTCGATTACCGCCTCGCGCCTGCGAAGGGCGTTGTTGTAGCGGTAATTTCGCATGTCCTGGCCAACCTGGTCCATTAGCGTCACGGCGCTTAGCAGCTTAAAGGATGCGTAGTCATTAACCTTGTAGCCGCGGAGGAATCGTTTGCCCCTGCTGACAAGGTCGGCCTGCCTGCCGGCAAGCTGTTCCAGGCGCTCCTTCATTTGCGGCGGCAGCGGACCTTCAAGACCTTCGCCGCCCGCGCCGGAGATCTTTCCGCCGCCTGTCGCGCCGCCCGGCGCTTCTGTGTTCTCGTCCCGAATCTCGCCGCGCTGGAATGGCTCGTGCGTTATTCTCGTGGGCGTTCGCCTGCCTCCCTTGCCCACCGCCTTGTCCTCGACGTATTCGCCGACTGCCTTGCCCTGTCTGCCTTCGCCGCTCCTGCCGGAGATCTCGCTGCTGTTGGGCAACTGGTTGCCGGTGACGCCCTGAGCGTTCATGCTGACGATGGGACCGTCCAGGGCATCCCATCCGGCGCCTTTGTCGAAGCTGCCGGCGTACTGCGACGAGATGTCCTGCATTTCCTCGAAAATGTCTTCCTCTTCCTCAAGCAGATCACCAATGAGGTCTTCAAGCTCGGTGGGCAATTCCGGCTGCTCTGTCAACTCGTTCATCTCGTCAAGCGGGGCTTCCATGCTCCACTGCTCGCGGTCGGGCTTGTCGGAGAGCCACTTTTCGATATTGGCCGTCAGCGTCTTGGCGTTCTCTATGCCGTTTTCTTCGATGGCGGTGGCGATCTCGACGGCGCTTTTGCCAAGGGCGTCCTTGATCATCGTGATGTCCGAGCGAACCGAGATCAGTTCCTTGAGCAATTGCGGATTGGAGTAGTCCTGCTGGGCCAGTTTCGAGAAGTCGGCAAGCGCCTCCTCCATGAACTTTTCCCATTTGTCCTGGACGGCCTGCAGTTCGTGCAGAAGCTGCATGTCGGCGCTGGTCAGCGAGTCCACCGGCTTGGAGGCCAGGTCCGCTGCCGCCGAGATTGCGCGGCGCTGCTCGTCCATGTACTGCTTGAGGTCGTCGGCAAGCTGTTTAAGTTTCTCGGCTGCGGCGGGAGGAACCGTCGCCGCCGCCGATTCCGCCGCCGCCGCGTCAACTTTCGCCAGCGAAGGCATAATGGCCAGAAGATCTTCAAGTATGGATATTATCCTGTTCTGGGTGCCGGCAAGTCCCCTGGCCGGGGCCACGCGCGCGTCGAGGCTTTCAACGCGCGACAACGCCGCCGACTGGGCAACCGCTTCCCGCGCCTCGTTATTGCCCAGCATCGCCACCGCCTGCCGCACGGCGGCCATGCTTTGTGTGAAAGGTCCGGTCGCGGCAAGCTCAACAAGAGATGACTGAATCTGCTGTTGGGCCTGGGCGATCCTGCGGGCCGTGGGCAGCATTTGTTCAAGGCCGGCGTGCTGTCGCAGGCAGATTTCGGTATCCACGCGAGCGGACTGCTGAGCCCTGAGTATCGCCGTCAGCCGCTCGATGATTTCGCGGTGCATCCGCTCATTCTCGGCTGCGATGGCCTTGGCGTCCTTTACGAGCACCCTCAATATGCTTGATCGCTGAGTCTGCGGCCCCAGGCCAAGCGACTGGATCGTTCTTTCATCCGAGCCGGCGGCGAAAAACGCCAGCACGTCGCCGTGCGACTTGCCCGCAAGATCAAGCGTGTATTCAACGTTCGCCTGCGTCCGACCGGCTACGTCGAAGGCGTGAACCGGCAGGGCGTCCTTGCCTTCGGGCGCTCCCCAGAGCACCAGCTCGGCGAGGCCGATCTTGTCGGTTGCTCGGATCCTGAGCTTGACCTTGTCGCCCGGTGCTGCCGTGAAATCAGCGATGGGTTCAACAAAATCTATCTTCGGCGGCGCGTCATCTTCCGCAACGATCGGGAAGAAACCGTCTCGGCGGATCGACGCCTCGTCGCCGTACCCTAGGGACGCGCCGTTCGCGCCATCGGGCAGCGACTGCACGATTCTGCCGGATGGGTCTGCAACGAGAATGCGATACCCGCCGTTTTCGACGATAGGTATTGTCGCGACAAATGTTCCGGCCTTTTCGCCCGGCCGCATCGGCTCGACGTCCTTGCCGCGAATCTGCAAGCGAGCCTCGACGGGTCCGCTTGATATCGCCACCGCGACCTCGGCCGAACTGCCAAGCGGCGCTTCAAGCCGCCCGTCGGTCAGGCCTGTCGACGTCCGCGACGGCATGCGGGTATATGCAGGAAATGTGTACGTGACGTCCAGCGATTCAACTCGCGGCGGGCTGGTTACGAACACGTGATACGCCTTGCGATCCCGCGGCCAGGAGCTGTCGCCGATCTGCACGCGGTACGAGAACGATTGCTCCACCTCGCCCATGTCGATTGCGAAGCTGGTGAAGTTTTCGTTCGGCTGCATCTGCCTTGGCGGCTGACCTTGAATGAGAATGCGTGCGCTGTGCCGCTCGTGATCATCGTTGTGAATCTCGGCACGTATCGTCAGGCGTGAGAATGCCGGAATCTGTGCATCGCCGGGAATCATGGCGACAAGATCAATGCTGTTGATGACGGGCACGAACTCCCCCGGCATCAGGCTTGCCAGGCCCCTTGCCAGCCTTGCGGGCGCCAGGGCCCACATTGCGGCGAACACGCATCCGGCCGCCAGCGCGCAAATGCCCCAGCGGAAGATCGTCCTGGTCTGCGCCGCCGCCGAGACATCCAGCCGACGCGCATGAAACGCAGCCTCTTCGATTGCCCGCCCCACAAGAACCGTGTTAACGCCAGGATGCTCATTTGAGGCAAGAAGCACCGAGTTAATGAGATCATTCCCGGCCTGAGGCGCGGCCTGTTCGATGCGCCTGGCGACCTGCGCGTCGTTCGGGCGCCACAGCAGGGCAGGGGCGATGAACCACAAAACGCCCGTTGCGAATGCGCCGCCAACGATCACGCTGCACGAGAGGCGCAACCACCCCGGCGCTTCAGAGGGCCAGAACCCAAGCACGATCGTGAAAAGCAGCAGGGGCGCGCACGTCAGGGCGACTGTGGCCAGCACGGCAGAGGCAAGCCTGGCGCGGCGGACCCTTGCGCGTACGGACCGCAGCAGCAGGGATATCTCCGCCATGCCCGCATACTGGTTGGCTGCAAGGGTCATCGACTTCCTTCAATGAAGCATACCGGCGATCGCCACGCGGGCAAAACCGCCCGCGCCACGTCCCAGTATACTTTCAACCCTCGCGATGTTAAGTGGTTCCTGCCATTACCTTTCAAGCATGACGGCTTCGTACGCTCTTGGGGCCACCTTGCAGGTTTGTGTTTCGCCTGCGCCCCTGGCGCGGATAATGAATTCCCTGGACTGGTCCGTGAAGTTGAACACCGTCACCATAATCCTGCCGCCGGATTCGTGCGCCGTGGAGCACCACTCCTTGAATGCAGCCTTCGGCGTGACGGTCAGTTGGTCGTCGGCCCGCTTGCCGTCGAAGTAGAACGCCTCGTGCGCCCAGATGAATCGGCTGGCGTTGCCCATGGCGGCAAGGTGCATGCCGTCGATCCAGCCTGTTCCCGGCCAGACGCCGTGGCGTTCCATGCCCAGCGCGGCGCACTGCACGATCTTCTGCTCCAGCCGCTGCGGGCTGAGGCTGTCGTAGGGCTTGGTGTAACGTTCCTGGATGGGGTTTACGCGCGAGACCGAACTTATCGCCCACATCGGCTTGGTAAGATGCTTGCGGGCCAGAGTCACCTTGTCGTACAGCTCGCGGTCGTGCTTGGTGTAGCAGCCCATGAGGTTCACGTCGTAAAGACGCTCGGCAAGCTTGGGGTCCTTGGGGCAAGACCAATACTGGTTGTACATCTTCTCTTCGTCGCCGTAATCGTAGAAATATGTATAGGCGATCAGAAGCGTTTTCGGGTCGGGGTGATGCGTGCGCACTGCCTTGGCCATTGCTGCGTACGCGCTCATTCCGGCGTCAAGCCAGAAGTCGGTCCACTGGCGCTTCAGCTTGCCTTTAAGTTCGGCGGCTTCGGGCGTGTGATCCAGTTTCGCCCATTTGGCGAAGGCGGCGCGGATCTCGGGCTTGAACGATTCGTCCATGTACGGCACGCGCCACGGTTCGTAATCGAAGATAACGCCTTCGTTGGGCCCGTTGGGCCTGAGGTGGCCGGCGATGGCTTCAACATATGCTT
>JAAYCO010000061.1 GCA_012729725.1 Planctomycetota bacterium | reverse complement strand
TTGGGTCATGGAACACCTCCCGCACGGATGTGCTTACTTCGATCCTACCGCGCTTATTTTACGCGTCAAACAAATTCTGTAAATATTTTTACCCAACTGGGAGACCTCTCGAATTACATCCAACAACAAAACCAGCAAGACGCTAAAGCCCCGCATGGCAATGCGGGGACCTGACTTCAGGAGCGGAGCGACACCTCGCCGTTGCATTTGTTTTTTGTGCGATAATCCCAACGCGAATCAAACAGCAAACGGCGAGGATTCGCTGCGCGAAGGTTGTCAGGTCCCCGCACGGCCTTCGGCCGAGAAAGGAGAACAGGAGAACAGGTGAGCAGTAGAAAAGACGCGTCGCGCTGATTTCGATTCATGGATGTTGTTCGAACAACGAATACAACGGCGAGGATTCGCTGCGCGATAGTCGTCAGGTCCCCGCATTGCCATGCGGGGCTTCTTGCGTCGTGCTGATTTCGGTCATGGATGTTGTTCGAACAATAAATACAACAACGTTTAGACGCCTTCGAAGATGGAGATGATTTCAACCTTATGAATGCTTGAACCAGGTTGGGCCTTTGGGCTTTTTGGGCCGGACTGTGCGAGAAGCCTTGCCGGGCATCTTCACGGTGGTGGTGTCCGCCGCCTCGGCTTCTTCTTTTTCCTTCAGGTGCTTGCGGATGACGTGCTGCTCGGCGACGCCGGCGAACGTAGAGGTCATCACGTAAAGCGAAAGGCCCGAGGGCATCGGATAGAAGATGAACAGCATCATGATGGGCATCATCCACTGCATCATCTTCTTCTGCTGTTCCTGCTGTTGAGTCATAGCCGTCGGCGAAGCGCCCATCTGCGGATTGAGCTTCGTCTGGAAGAACATCGCCACGGCCACCAGTATCGGCAGCAGGTTGAGGCTGGTGCCGATAAGCGGAAGGGGCCTCGACCATGACAGTATCGCATCCGGCGCAGCCAGGTCGGTCAGCCAGAACGGAAGGAAGGCGGCGTGCCGCAGTTCGACGGCAGCGTTGAGGCCGCCCCACAGCGCGATCCAGATCGGCATCTGAAGCAGCATCGGCAGGCAGCCAAGCAGCGGCGTGAAGCCCTGTTCCTTGTACAGCTTCATCGTTTCGCGTTGGAGCGCCTCTTTGTCGTCTGCGTACTTCGCCTTGAGCCTGGAGAGCTCCGGGCCGAGCTTCTGGGTCTTGAGCATCATGACCTGGCTCTTCTTCGTCAGCGGATGCAGGACGAGGCGTACAGCCACCACAAGCAGCATTATCGCCACGCCGTAGTTTCCGCCGGCGATCCAGGCAAGCGAGTCCAGCAGGCGGATCATCACAAGCGACAGCCAGTCGGATCCGAGGAAGCATCCGCTGAACTGAATTGTCTGGATGTAGCCAAGGCTGTTGTAAAGCGGCGTATCGTCGAACAGGCTTCTCTTTTTCGGCCCGGCGAATATGTTGAAATCAACCTGCTTGCTCTGGTCCGGCGACATCGTGATGGTCGCCGACGGCAGGAACGTCCTGCCTCCGTCCTCGCCGACGGTAATTACCTCGTACTTCACCGGCACGTCGGTGGCGAGCCCTTCGCCCGAAGGCACGATGTACATCATCGAGCCGAAGTACTTGTTCACAACGCCGATCCAGAGCGTGTGCTGATCCGACTCCGTGGCGAAACCTACTTCCCGCGGCTCATAGAGCGTGTCTTTGTCGATGGCTGCGCGGGTCAGGGTGTGAACGTCGATCGCGCCTTTCTTCTGCTTGCCGATGACAGCCAGGCGCGGATCGACTTTAGGGTCGTCTTTGGCAAGGCCGGTCGGGCCGGATTGCTCGATGTCGAATTCGACGGCGGCGTCGGTGTGCTTTTCGACTGCAAGGCTCATCCGGGCGGAGAAGCTGCCGGGCAGGACGGTATAGGTTTTTGTGATTGTAAGGAACGGCTGCCAGCTTGGGGCGGCGTCGGGATTGTTGTAGTTGACGTTCTCGAGCAGTTCATACTCGAACGCAACCGAGGCCGATTCATTGTCCTGAGTGGCGGGCGCTTCGACCTGTCGCCAGTTGGCGTTATCGAGCCTGATGTAAATCGGCTGGGCTTCGTTCGGCAAGCGCATTACAAGCCGCCGCGTGGCGTAGGGCATGTATTCCCTGCCGTAGGCCTGGACTGGCGCAAGCAGTTGGTAGTGGCCTTGGGCGGGCGCCTGGCCGGTTTTCTTCGCCTCCTGCTTGTCATCGACGGTCTGGTAGAAGTCTGCAAGTCTTAGCGACTGGACGGCTGCCCCTTTTGGAGAGATCTCAAGCCGGAACTGGTTCTGTGCAGGGTCAAGCGAACCAAGTTGAACAGCATCTCCCTGGGCGACTGCCCGTTGGCCGAATCGCACGCTTGGCCTGGTTGCCTGGGTTTGCGCGGGGGCAGTGGCCGGCGCAGTGGCTGGAGCAGTGGCCGGAGCCGGCGGCGCGGGCGCATCGCCGGGTGCTGGGGCCGTTTGAGGAGCCGGCGCGGTTGTGGCATCGGCGGGGGTTTGACCAGCGTCGGGAGACTGCTGTGCTTTTTGTGTTTGGTAATACCCGAGCAATGCGCCGAACATGACGGCAGCGCCCAGCACCAGGAAGATGGTGGCTAGCTTTCTATTCACAGGATTCCTCTATCGGCCTTCTTTGAGCCGAGCGCCCAGATAGTTATCGAGTTCCGGCACGGCGAAGACCTTCTGGGCCATGCTCTCGACATCGTATTGCACGCGAATGAATTCTATTTTTCCCGGTTCCACAATCACATAGCTCGCGCGCGGGTCGCGATCTCTGGGCTGGCCCACCGAGCCGACGTTTATGAGGGCTTTCTGGCCGCTTTTAAAGCTGAATACGTTTTTCAACTCGTCGGGGCTGTAGAAGTCGGGCGGGTCCAGAAACACCCCGGGCACGTGCGTATGCCCGACAAAGCACAGGTGGTTGAACCTGTCGAACGAGCCGCTGATGCGGCTGGCGTTGCTGAAAACATCGTCCGGGAACAGATACTCGTTTATGGGCCTGCGCGGGCTTCCGTGAACGAACACGATCTCGTCGGCGCCGACTTCCGGCGCTTCAATGACGTGCTTGACGGGCATCGAGCCGAGGAAGCTCCATCTTGCCGCCCTGCGCTGCGCATCGGGTTCATCCTCAAGCTGCTGCCTTGTCCAATAACACGCAGCCTCGGCGCCGGCGTTGAACTTGTTGGGCTCGTACAGGACCGCGTAGTCATGGTTGCCCATTAGCGAGGTCTCTGCGTTTTCCATAACCAGGTCGAGCGATTCCCTTGGTTGGGGTCCGTAACCGACAACGTCGCCAAGGCAAAAGATGCGCGTGATGCCTCGCCGGCGAATGTCGGCGAGAACCGCCTCGATGGCCGCCATGTTCGAATGTATGTCGCTGATTACCGCTATCATCCCTGTCTCACGAGTAACGGTCTATGCTAGTCGCTAAGCGCCCCGACTGTCAAACCAGATTGACCAAGTCCTAACCTGCACCGCACCACATCCAAACATTGAAACCAGCGCGACGCCAAAAGCCCCGCATGGCAATGCGGGGACCTGACTGTCATCGCGCAGCGAAACCATGCCGTTTGGTTTTTTGGTTCGCATCGTGGTCATCGCACAAAAAAAACAAATACAACGGCGAGGTGTCGCTGCGCGAAGGTTGTTGGACTCCCCGCATTGCCATGCGGGGCTTCTTGCGTGGGGCTGGTTGGAATGCCTATATGTAATATGAGG
>JAAYCO010000060.1 GCA_012729725.1 Planctomycetota bacterium | reverse complement strand
CGGGGACCTGACTTCAGTCGCGTAGCGACACCACGCCGTTGTATTTGTTTCGTGCATCTATCCCGCCGCGAATCAAACAGCAAACGGCGAGGATTCGCTTCGCGATAACAGTTAGGTCCCCGCATTTCCATGCGGGGCTTTATATGTAGCGACGCCCTTGCGACTTATTCGGCCCCGGCGAAGCCGAGGTACTCGTCAAGCCAGTCGTCGCCGCGGAGAACGCCTTTTCGTTGTGCCAGGGCGAATCGGCCGGCGCGGCGCTGGGCAAGGTCGAAGAGGCTGCGGGTGAGCCTGCCGGAGATTTCGTCGCTTCGCCGGGCCGTCCGCCGGTGAAGGATTGCGGTGAGGTTGGGCAGGTGGCGGCGGGGGAGTTCATCCTCAAGCGAAACGATGGCCTGTGCGGAGCCCGGGTCGCCCTGTCGGCCGCACCTGCCGAAAAGCTGGCGGTCGATCCGCCGCGCCTCGTGCCGTTCGGATGCGATAACGTGCAGGCCGCCTTTTTCCGTGACGCCGCGCGCGGGCTTGATGTCCGTGCCCCGACCGGCCATGTTCGTGGCGACGGTTATCCTGCCCGGCTGCCCAGCCTGCGCGACGATCTGCGCCTCTTCGGCATGTCGCACCGCATTGAGCACCTGGTGATCAAGCCCTTCGAGCTGAAGCATCTGCCCCAGCGCCTCGCTGGCTCGCACGCTGCGAGTGCCCACAAGCACGGGCCTTCCAATGTCATGCATGCGGCGAATCTGTTCGACTATGGCTGCGTATTTCGCATGCTCGGTGGCGAACACCATGTCGGGCAACTGCGTGCGTGCGATGGGGCGGTTGGTGGGAATTACCACCACGGGCATTCGGTATATCTGCCAGAACTCGTTCACCGCCTCGGCAGCGGTTCCCGTCATGCCCGAAAGCCTGCCGTAAAGCCGGAAGAACCGCTGAAAGCTGATTCTCGCGTGCGTGTCCTTGGGCGGATTGACGGTCAGATTTTCCTTCGCCTCGACCGCCTGGTGCAGGCCCTCGCGCCACTCGCGGTCGGGCATGAGCCTGCCGGTGAACTCGTCCACGATCACGATCTTGCCGTCCTGCACGACGTACTGCTTGTCGCGGTGATGAAAATGCCGCGCGATCAGCGCCTGCACGACGATTTCCTCCCGCCGGCGCCGCCCTGCCCACAAGCCGCCAAGTTCAGCGCAGTGTCCTTCAAGGGCTGCCCTGCCCGCTGGCGTCAGATCAATCTCGCGATATCGCTCGTTGACGGTGTAATCGCCGCCCGGCGAAAGGCGGTCCGCCAATTGCGAAGCCGTCACGTACGCCTCGACCTGCTCTGAATTCGGCGCCCACCCGGAGATTATCAGCGGCGTCACCGCCTCGTCGATAAGCACCGAGTCTGCCTCGTCGATTATCGCGTGGTGAAGGCCGCGTTGGACGAATCTGTCGGTCCCTGCCGCCTTTCCGCGAATGACTGCTTCGAGCATCGCCCCCGTAAGCCCGCGCCTGCTGCCCAGCGCCAGCCGGTCGCGAAGGAAATCGGCGGTGACTTCCTTGTTCGTGCAGTAGGTAATGTCCGCCAGGTACGCCGCCCTGCGGTCTTCCGGGCTCATGCCCTGTTCGACGTGCGCGACGGACAGCCCGCAGAATCGGTACAGCGGGCGCATCCACTGTGCATCTCGGGCGGCGAGGTAATCGTTTGTCGTTATGACGTGGCAGCCTCTGCCTCGCCACGCGGCGATCACCGCCGGAAGCGTTGCGGTAAGCGTTTTGCCTTCCCCGGTCGCCATTTCGGCGATGCATCCGCTTTCGATGGCCATCGCGCCGGCCACCTGCACCAGGTAGGGCCTCTCGCCCAGAACGCGAAACGCGGACTCGCGAATGGCTGCGAAAGCGTGGATAAGATCGTCGTGCGTTCTTCTGGCGCGGATGAATCGTTCCTTGAGATCCGCCATCGCGGCCCGCAGCGCTGCATCGGCCATCGCCGCATACTTGCTTTCAAGTGCGACAACGCGCGCCGCCTGCGCCAGCAGATTCGCGCGTCTTGGCGCAAGTCCGTTTATCCAGCCCGCAGCCAGCGTCCATGCGGCGTCGAGCCCGCGAGGCAGTTTTTCGCCACGTGTCGGCTGGGCCAGCATTCTCCAGGTTCCGCTGGGGGCCTGGGTCATACGTGGAACCTCTTTTGCACCAGTTGCAGCACGCTTCGATACCACTGGGCCGCCAGCGGTCGCCGAGGAAGCGAGAACCGCACGACAACCCGCTGCTCGGCGGGCAGGTTCCGTGCCGCCTGCCTGGGATCGCACGCGATGCGGAATTCGAAGAATCGCTCTGCCGTCTTCGTGCCGTACTCGTCCTTGGGATCGGTGCGCATCGAGCCACCGGCGCCGTAGCCCATCGCCGGCGTTGGAAGCCGGTCTATGCCCGCCGACGGCGACTTGTCCAGCAGCCTGCCGGCAACCTGGATGTCCGGTCGGTTGCGAACGCGAATCTCGACATCGCCCGCAGCCTCTTCAAGCAGCAGGGCAGCAGAGTCCTGCCCGGCGGCGGTCTTGACGATCACCTCGTCGAAGTTGACAACCTCGCCTATCAAATCGCCCTGGCGAAGATACACGCCGCCAAGCCGGTGCGTTATCGGAGACACCCACATTCCCGCCTGCGACGACGCGAGCGACAGGGCGTCGAACTTGCGTTGTTCGTGCTCGATGATCCTGGCGTGGGCTTCGATCTGCTCGGCAAGCTGCATGGCGGTTCTGGGGTCGTTCTTCGGCGGGCTCAGCGCCATTCGCCGGCGGGCGACAAGCTCTTCGTGCTCGAATCGCAGCTCGGCCAGGCGGGCCTCGATGTCGGGATTGTGCGACGTGACGATTGTCGTTCCCGGCTGGACCATCGATCCGCTTTCGAGCACGCTTTGCACAAAGCCGTCCGCCCCGGCGTGGATGTACGAACGATTGACCGGATGTATCACGCCCTCGACCTTGATGTGATCGTCGGCTGGAACCGCCGTCAGCGAGCCGATGACGACGGCGAAGACGCCCGCGCTGGCGGCCAGTGCCCGCACGCGCACCCTCGCAAGCTCGGCGCTGAAGAACAGATAGTGCAGGAACCTGCCCAGCGGCGTGATTATCCACGCCACAGCCGCCCCGACGGCGAGCACCGCGCCAAGGAAGAACAGCTTGTCGGCGATGAACAGAAGTATCGCCGTGCAGATGAACACCCGATATATCCCCGCCGCGACGCCGTAACTCGCAAGCCAGTATCGCTCATTGGCCGCCCGCGCCGGCGTGCGAGCCTGGCGAACGCCGTAAACGTAACGCTTGACGAGGTACGAAATGTAGTCCTTCGCGCGCTGGGATAAGTTGGGTATCTCCAGCAGGTCGCTCAGAATGTAGTAGCCGTCGTATCGAAGCAGCGGGTTGATGTTGAACAGCAACGTGGAAACGCCGGCGACGAAGATCATGTTGTACGCCAGCGCGTTCACGGCCGTGCCCGCTGAAGTGATCGACCAGATTATCGCCGCGATCGCGCCGACGGCGGTTTCGACGAACATGCCCGCCATGCCCACGACCGCGCGGCGCCACTTCGAGCCCAGCATCCACGAGCTTGATGCGTCCACGTACGGCATGGGCATGAACACCAGGAACATGACGCCCATCTGGTGAACTTCGCCGCGCCCGCCCGCGTCGCGCCCGAACTTCTTGCACGCGAAGGCGTGGGCGAACTCGTGAAGAACCTTGCACAGAATCAACGCGGCGTACAGCGCAGGCAGGTTCGAAGGGGAGAGCACACCCTGCCCGCGCTGCACAAGGTCGCCAGCGCGTTGACCCGCGAAGGCGAAACCCGCCGCGATGATCATCGCCCAAAGGACGAACCCCCACGTGCTGAACAATTTGCCGAACAGGCCGACCCAGCGATTGAGAAACCTGTCGGGGTTAAGCAGCGGAATCCGCATGAACAGCAGGTTCATGAGGTATCCCTGCGTCTGCTTGATTCGGCGTTTGCGATATCGTTGAAACAGGCCTTCGGCGTCGCCCGCAAGGTCGGAGTGCAGCAGGTTCGACGTGTACAACTGGCCCAGCAGGCTGATGGCCTCGCCCTGTGTCGGGGCCGAGTCGCCGGCGGTTTCGTTGCAGGCGTTCCAGGCCTGGGCCACCGTTCGTCGTCCGTCAAGCAGGCCGATGAACTGGTACGCCGAATCGTTAAGCCTGAAGAACTGGTTGCCGGACGGGTCCTGCACGACGTGCCACGTCTTGCCGCGGTAGTGCCGGCGGTGAATCTGCACGCCCGGCCGCAGCGCGGGCCGCAACTCGGCGACGCGATACCATGAATCGCTGAATGTGGGCCTGTTAATCGACATGCCGCCTCACCACCAAAGCTTCATTTGCAGCCAGTCCACCAGGCGGTGAGTCCACAACCAGGCGTAACTTCGCTTGCCTATGTGAATCTTCGCCACGCCTTCCATTCCGGGACGAAGCTGCGAATCAGGGGCGTCCAGGGCGGCCCGAACCTTGAACACACTTTGCTGATCGACTATCTCGGCGACGGGGTGAATCCGCGTCACCGTGAAGCCCAGCCGGCGGTCAGGACGCGACGTCGTCGCCAGCTCGCCGCGCTGGTTAAGCATGATTTCGGGAATCATGTCCTCGCTGACGGCGATGTCGGCGTACAGCGCATCCGTCGGCCCGACCTCGAAAAGCCTGTCGCCCGTGCGAACCGGCGCGTTGAGCCGCTGCTTGAGATCCCCAGCCAGAACCTTGCCGTCAACCGGCGAAATCAGCGTCGCCCGCTCGATTCTGCCCTCAAGCAGCTTGATCTGCTGCGCGACGCGGTTGAACCTGGCCTTGGCGATTTGCGCTTCGACCGTCTTTCCCTCAGCCAGCGCCGCGTCGAAATCTCGCTGGTGCTGCGCCTGCTCGGCAAGCGCTGCCAGACGCTCTTTCTGAAGGTCGGCGTCGTCGAGCACCGCAAGCACGGTAACGCCGGCCTCAACCGGATCGTCCGGATCCACCAGCACCTGCTTGATGTATCCGTCGAACGGAGATGACACGATGTGCCGCCTTGCCGTCTCCAACACGAAGGGGGCGTCGGCGGTGTAATCGCCTTTGCCAAGGAATATGAACGCCATGAAGGCGATGATGCCCGCGCCTGCGAGCTTGGCGGCGGTGTGCTTCGGGCCGGCCAGCGTCCTGGCGGCCCTGATTGCCGCCGAGGCGAGCTTCGCCCCGAACCACTTGTCGTGTTCACGCAGGCTCAGAAGCCTTGGCGAGGCGAGGTCGCAGATCAGACGCATCGCCTCGATCTGAGGCAGTTCCAGCGGCGATTGAGCGTCTCGCTCGATTGTCAGCACGCCGACGCACTCGCCCCTGCGCCGCAGCGGAAAACTCGCCACGAAGCCCTGGCCGTGCTGGCGCGACAGATCGGCAGTGAACCGCGACACGAATGCCGCCTCGGGCGCGCCGGGATGGAATATCTCGATGTCCTGATCGAGGCATTCCTCCATCGCCGCCTCGATGTCGCGCACAAGCTTCATCTTGCGGTCAAGCTTCTCGGTGTGGCTCATTGCCGCAAGGTGAACGCCGCCGTTCCTGGCGAACCCGAGGCTCACGCGAAGGCATTTCCATCGCGACGCCAGCTCGTTGCACATCGCCATCGCAGCCGAGGTGAAACGCTCGGTTTCGTTCACGCAGCAAAGCGTCTCAAGCGCCTGCGTCACTCGCTGAAGATCGAACTGTTTGGCCTGAAGCGTCAGGCGAATCTCGTACAGGCTAAGCAGCCCGACGGTAAGCTCGAGCCTTTCCCTGCTGGCGGCCAGCACGTGCTGATCGGATGTCTCGAGCAGGAACGCCTCATACCCGCGAAGCGAATCGCCCTCGGAAATGGGAACCATCACGAGGTGGCGTTTGGCGGCAGCGCCGTAAAGGTCGTCCGCCGAGTGAAGGGGGCGGATGATCGTTCTTCCCGCCTCGGCCAGAGCCCCGCTGCATTCAACCGCCTGGGCAAGCCACACCGGCGCCGTAGCGCCCTGCTGGAGCGGCGGGAAAACCGCCATCGCCTGCGGAGGGCCGTCCTTGTGCATGCGAAGCACCGCGCCGCCCTCGGCAGCGGTCATGTGGCACTGCACCGACAGAAGGTTCAGAAGGAACTGATCGGGCGGGCCGTCGAAACGGCTTAGCCGATCAACCAAGTCAAACGTGCCTCCGACGCGGGATGCATTGGAGGGAATCTGCGTTCTGCTAACCGTCATTCAACAACACCTTACGGTTTGCGGATGTTCCGCTACTGCTTGCGAACACGCTTTGCGGCGTCGAGCTCAAGCTCGCCGTATTGCTGTTCGTGGGTTCTGATGATCTGGCCCATGGTTATCGCCAGCCTCTTGGCGGAAAAGTAATTGAGGATAACCCGCTGGTTTACCTGAAAGACCGCGCTTGGCGCCTCAGCGCCGCCGCCTGCGGGGCCCGCGAGATTGACGCCGAAGTCGAGCACGACCTCCTCGGCTGTGGCGTTGGCGCGAAACGCGTTGGCGTAGCTCGTCTGCATGGATCTTTCGTCAACGGCGACTCGAACCTGCTGTCCGCCGGTCTGCTGCGCCGCTTCGGTGGCGGCGGCTTTGTCACTCTCGGCCATGTCCTGAATCCTCACTTGCGGTGTGAAACCTGTCCGGAAGGGCCCGTTGCCCCAGGCCGGTCAAAGAAAACCAGCACGTGTTCGCCCGCGGGACGCGACGCGGCGTTGGGCATTTCCACCCGCACCAGCAGCGTGTTGCTGGCGGCGTCTGCCACTGCGCCCTTGTGCACCACCTTGCCCGCGACGGCGTCGCCCGCGCCGGAGGATAATTGTATGCGTGCCGCCTGCCCGATATTCAAACTCTCCGCCAGAGGACGAGGAACGTTCACGTCTATCCACAACGGATCGATGCGGACCACGCGGATCACCTCCTTGAGGGTGTCGGTGGCCTCGCCAACCTGCCTGAAAAGCTTCTCCACCACGCCGTCAAACGGGCTGACGATCCGCATGCGCTCGACGTGCATCTGCATCTCGCGATGCTTGCGCTCGTCCTGCTTCTGCTCGAACTTCGCCATCTCCAGCGAAAGCTCCGAGATCGTCACCTCAAGCTCGGCGTTGCGGACCTCGAAATCCGTCGCCCCGCCGTGCTGGGCAGCCTGCTTGATCTTCTCGAAATCCACCCGCTTCTGGGCCAGTTGAGCCTCGGCTGCGCGAATGCGAATGTTGTTCTGAGCCTTCGCTCGAAGATGCTCAAGCTCCGCCTGCTCGGCGCTGTCGTCCTGGCGGACAAGCAACTGCCCCGACTTGACGCTCTGACCGGCCGTAACGTCCACTGCCGCGATCTGACCCGGACGCACGAACGAGAGAGTCACGTCGTCGCTCGGATATGTCACCGCCTCGATTCCCTCGCCCCCGGCCTGCGCAAACGCAGTCTGCGCCGCAAAGGCTGTACAAATGAGGAACAATAAAGTCTTCTTGATCATCAGTTGGCCCAAAAGGTTATACAGAAGAATAGGCGCGGCCGTAGAGCATCCACCCGATGGTTCATGTTACGTACCCGGCGCTGCCGAGGTTTGAGACTGATTCGAGATTCCCGCCTGCCGCGGGGCGCTACCGCCGGTGCAGCAGGGCGGCTTCAAGCTCCGCCGGCGAGTGCGCAACCAGTTGCGGTTCGCCGCCCTGGGCCGTCGGAAGGTTGGAATGCACCTGGCGAGGATGAATCAGGCGGATGGTGAGCCACCCCAGCGAATTCGGCGCGACGAAGTCCTTTGATGGATTGTCCGCCACATAAACGCATTGCGCGTGGGCAGTCGCCAACCTGTGGGCGACGGCCCTGAAACCCAGAGGCGAGGGCTTCCAGGCGCTTCTGCCGATGTCCTCGGTGAAAATGATCGTGTCGAAACTGCCGCCGACGCCAAGCGCGTCGAGTTTCAGCCGCTGCCCGGGCTGGTAACCGTCGCTCAGAAGCCCAAGCTTCATGCCCGCGCCCTTGAGCCGCACAAGAAGATCGACCATGCCCTCGAAGGGCGAAATCGTCGGCGAGTGCTCGCGGTACGCTTTGACCAGCTCGGCGATTCTCCCCGGCGAAAGGTGCAGATTGAACGTGTCGTTAAGCACGTCGAACGCCCCAGCCGACCGGCCTTCGGTGAACCTTTGCCACAACCACTGCGTGTACAGCTTCGCCTCTGCTGCGTCGCCAAGCATCGACGCCGCTGCCTTGTACCCGCTCAGAACGTACTCGGATTCGGGGTACAGCGTGTCGTCAAGATCGAACACAATCGCCCTGACGCCAGTATGTGACGAGCCTTTGAATTGCATTGCAGCCTCGAGTTGCACAGTGCTTAACGGAACATCGGGGTTCGGTAGCCGGGCAGCGATTCGATGTCATTGGCGGGCACGAACACTGCCTCATCGTAGCGAAGCATCAGCAGCCCATCGGTGAACTTGCCAAGCTCCGCGGTGATTGGCAGGCCCAGCACTTCCTGAAGCACGTACAAGGGCAGATTTGCGCCCGCGGCAATAGCCAGCGGCGCGCCACCGCCGAATCGCGGGTTGATCTCGAAGAATTTTGGCGGGGCGCCCGGCGTCGATCGCCGGCACTGGCACGTGAACACGCCCCAGATGTCGCCCATGAAGGCGGCAAGATGCACAACCGCGTCGATCAGGTCCTGCTGGCGAACCGTCATGCCCTTTTCAACTTCGCCGCTGCGGACCACCAGCCGCTGGCGGGGGACGGCGCAAACCACCTTTTTCTCCCGCGTGCGATAAACATCAATCGTGAATTCCTGCCCGCAAAGGTATTCCTGAAGCAGCATTTCCTTGCCGAATTTCGCGCAGTGGCCGTTCAATTGCGACATTTCGTGGATGACCGCTGCCCCTATGCCCGCCGAGCCTGATACCGGCTTGGCGAAACATGGGAAGAACGGATTCTTGCGGAACTCCTTTACAGTGCAGCTTTTAACGCACGCCAGCCCCGCCCGGCGCACCAGTTGGGCCGTGCGAGTCTTGTTCATGCATTCGCCCACGGCCGCCTCTGAACCAACCATCACGGTGCAGCCAAGGGCCGCGAACTCGTCCCGCGATTTCGATAGCTGGGCCAGGTCGTTGTCCGTCAGCGGAACCAGCAGGCGGATCGAATTCTTGCGGACAATCTCAAGCAGGGCGGGGATGTATTCGTCCCTGCCGGACGCCGGCACTTCTACGCCAAGGTCCACCTGGTGAAATGCAGGCGAAGTGTTCGTGATGTCCGTGCCGACGATCCGCCCGTCGACGTTCAGTTGTGCAAGGGCCTCACGAAACGCTCGTATCAGTGCGCTGCGCCTGCCGACGCAGGTGAACAGAATGTTGCAAACTTCACGAATCGCTTTCTCGCTCTTTAGCCCGGCTGTACTGCCGCTCGTATATGTCGTCCCGATTGAACAGAACGCCCGTTAGGGTGCGAAGAAGGATCCTGGCGTCGAGCAACCAGTTGCGGTGCTCGACATAGTGCAGGTCCATCTCGATCTTCTCCTCGATGGTCAATTCGCCCCTCCCGTAGACCTGCGCGTAGCCCGTCAGGCCTGGAAGGACGTCCAGCCGCCGCCGCTGGCGATCATCCCACAACTCCGCCTGGCGCTCATATAGCGGGCGAGGCCCGACCAGGCTCATGGAACCTGCCAGCACGTTGAACAACTGGGGCAACTCGTCCAGGCTCGTCTGGCGCAGAAAACGTCCGACTTTCGTCAGCCTGTCATCGGCTGAGGAATGCGGGGAATCTCCATAGGGATTCACATCGGCCTTCATGGTGCGAAACTTAAACATAGTGAACGCCTTACCGCGAAAACCAGCGCGCCGCTGCCTGAACACTGCTTTGCCCGGCGATTCCAGACGTATCGCCACGGCAATCAGCAGCATCGGAACCGCCAACAGCACTATCGCCGTCAAACTCGCAGAGATGTCTACAACGCGTTTGAACATGGCATCCTACTTGGGACAACCAAATGATTCTACGATATTCGCCCAAATCCTGCAAGACGCACCGGATACATCGACTACAATCGCAGGCTGCGCCGGCGGCGGCGGAAGATGGATGCATGTGAGGCTGCATCCACCTTGGCGTACTTCCGCCGCCGTCAGCGCGCGGGACGAACCCGGCTAGCCTTACGCTAACTTTTGTTTTTCCCCTATTCAATTGTCAAACAGCCACATTCGCGCCCTGCGGCGCGGGACGAACCTAACGTCCATCCCCCCGAAGCATGCCTATTTCATGCCCCGTACAGCCACCGAAAGAAGCACAGGCTGCGGCCCTCATCG
>JAAYCO010000059.1 GCA_012729725.1 Planctomycetota bacterium | reverse complement strand
TGCCGAGGTAAAGCTCCTGCGTGGCCGGGGCGATGACCTTGCCTTCGACATCCTTCGAAACCGTCGGCGCGCCGTCAATCCACATGCCCGCCTTGCCCCGTTCAAACGAAACCTCAACCGTGTGCCATTCGCCGTCGCGCAGCTTGCCGATCGGACCGTTGAGTTGATGACGCGTCTGGCCGTCGCCGAAGTAGAATCGCAGTTCGCCGCCCCACATGAACAGGGCGAAGCCGCCCTTGTCGCTGAAACTGCGGTTGGAGATCAATGACGCGAAATTGGTTTCGGATGCGCTGGCGACTTTCACTTCCATGCCTATGGCCAGTTCTTCGAGCGGGGCGGCCTGCTTGTAGGCCTCAATGACGCTGTAGCTCTGCGAATCGACGAAGTAGCGTATGCCCTTGCCGTATCTGCCCAGAAGGCGATATCTGGCGGGGTTGGTTGAGGCAGGGTCGTCGTGGTCGGCAATCCACGCCACGTTGTGCCAGCCAGCCTGCTTGCCGTTTGCGTCGTAGATCTGCCGCGACTCGCCGTCGAGCGGCAGGTGCAGAATGACGCCTTCGTCGGCGGCTGCCCCTAGCGTTATGCACGTCGTCGCCAGCAGGGTAAGCACGTAGTTCAAGCGTTGGATTGACCGCATGCGGAATACTTCCTTCCGTGATTGTGGATTGGCTATCGCCGTATCTGCCGCGCGGCGCTCCGCGATCAGCCTGTATTAGACGAAATCAGTAGCGGTAGTCGAAGTACAATCTGCCGTCTGCGACGGCCTCAACTTCCTCTTGCGTTATTTCCCCAACATGGAAGTCGAGCCAGAGCACGTTCGACCTGAGGTCGTGAACATAGCCGGCGTTGTGGCTGGGGTGCATGCCTATAAGCCCGTTCTGTGTGTAGAGGACGAAGTTGCTGTTTAGCTCCGCCTCAAGAAACGCAACCTTTGTTGAAGGCGATGTGAAAAGCGAGATGTTGTTTTCGGCAGCGCCTTTGTTCCAGCTGTAGCTGTTGATCAGATACGATCCGTACCATGTGTTTTCATTGGCGGGGAGTTGGCGGAGCGGGCACCAGAAGACGCCTTCGTCAACTTCGGTGTGTCGCTGGACAACATACTTCCAGACGTCGTTTCCGCCCCACGATTCAGCGTCCGCATCCGGTATGTTTCCGTTGTAATCGTCGATGTAGAACGACAACGCCGCGCCGATGTTCTTCATGTTGGTCTTGCAGATGGTGGTGTTGGCCAGTTCTTTGGCCTTCTGCAGCGAAGGCAGCAGAATGGAAACGAGCAGGGAGATAATCGCGACCACCACCAGCAGCTCAATCAACGTGAAGGCCTGTCTGCGTTTCATAATGCACTTCCTTGGTACTTCTTTCCGCCCGGCCCGGTTCTCGGGAAGACGGCGCCGGTTGTTTCCGACGCCATCTTCCCAAAGAACACCAGTTACTCAGTCTCTCTTATACCAACCTCATCGGCCCATCCGGCGGCGATAGAAAGCACCGATTCCGCCCAGCAGAATCATGCTTATCGTTCCTGGTTCCGGAACAGGCGAGAAGTCGGTTGCGATCCCAAGTATCCTCGTCTGTGGATATTGGGAATAGGCGCCGTTTCTTGTGGCGAAAACCGCAGTATTGAACGTGGTGAGGATATCTGTCGTGTCCACCATCTGGCTGAGCACATTGTTGGCGCCGCTTGTAATGTCGGTCAGGGTGATTGTCATCTCCGTCTGACCGGTTCGCTCGACGCGGAACTGAAGCTGTCTCATTGCGTCTACAGCCCAACCATCAGGTATGGCAACGGCAGCCGGATTGGTTGTGTTCCACCAGTCAAGCTTCTGCACAGCCGCATCGGCATCACTCTCATTGAGGCTGAAGATGGCGCGATAGCCCACATTTACCGGCGGATTGGTGCCGGGCGATGTATCGCCAATATCATTGACGGCAAACAGGGCCAGCTCGTTCATCTGAGCGGACTGGTTGCTGTCAATATCCCACTGGAATGTGAAGGAAACAACATCGCCAACGTTCGCCAACGTTATCGTGCCCAGCGAGGCTCCGTCCTGGCTGAAGTGCCTATAGAACCCCTCATATCTTCCGGTTGGCGCAAGCGAATCCTTTGATGTTTGGCCATTTGAGTTTCCGTTCCAGTACATCCCACCGGGATTGGTGCGGAGGTTGTAGATTCGGCCGCAATTGTTGGCGGTCAGGTGCCACCCGCCACGAATCCCGCTGGCGTCGATATATGGTGAGTTATCTGTGAAGTCAGACACAAACAATGTTTCCGCAGCCGCGGGGCCGGCACACAGAATAAGTGTCGAGGCTGCGACAAAGAGCATTGCCGCAAAGTGTTTTGTTCGCTTGTTCGTCATCTTCCTTTTCTCCTTGTTAGAGTTTCCTTGAACTGTCCGTTGTTGACCGATTTGTTTCTTCCGACTCGCTTCCTAAGTGATCTGTAATGTTGATTCCCGCGGCACCAGCGTCGGGGCGACGCCGTGACGGCGGGCGGGCGCTGGGGGCTCGGATGGATCGGCGTTGATCCGTTCCATGAGCCAGTCCACGCATTTTTGCGCCACTTGCTTCTGCTGCCGCTGCAGGGCGCTTATCGTAGGGCGGGCGATTTCGCCCACGCGGAACGGGCCTACCAGCAAATCGCCCAAAACTATCGCGCCGGCGTCCTGAGGCACGCGACAGCCGATCTGTTCAAGATGATTGACTGTCGCCAGCGCGGTCCAGTCGTCGTCGCAGAGAAAGCCAACGGGGCCTTGAGCCTGTGAGATCGTCTGGTCAATCAGGCCGGCAAGCTCCTGCTGACCGTAACTGATAGAAAAGGCAGCCTCACCGGCGACCCTTTCAAACTGCTCATGCCTGCTGCGGCGAAGTGTGTAATTGGCGTCCTGGGTAACGTATGCAACATTCCTGTAGCCGGCCGAGGTCAGATGGTCTATGCCCATCCTGAACCCTTCCTCGGTGTCGTGGTAGACCAGGTCGGCCTGCGGCATGATGTCCTGGCCACGTTCAAGAAGCACCACAGCCGTGCTGCTTGTGCGCAGGCTGGCCAGTATCTCCTCGTAATCGCCGACCTGTCCGGTGGGCTGCCATATGACGCCCGCCACCCGATGCTCGAGCGCCATACGCAGCGCACGGATTTCGGCTTCGACGTTCGGCTTGAACGTCGAGCAGACCATCATGGTGAAGTGCCTGGCGTTGGCTGCCTGCTGGGCGGAATCCATCAACTCGGGCGTGTTGTAGGGGATGATCAGGCTGATGGCGTCGGTCTTTCCGCGTCGCAGCCCCGCGGCGAGGCGGTTTGCGGAGAACTTGAGCTGGGCCGCTGCCTCGAGGACTCGCTGTCGCGTACCCTCGGCGACGACCGCCTTTTTGGAGAAGACCCGTGAGACGCTGGCGGGGCTGACCCGCGCCCTTTTTGCAACGTCATAGATGGTGACTTGTGTGTCCATGCCGCTCCAATGTAATCGGTTTCAAGAGTATTGTAACCGATTTCATCAGCTTGGCAAGACAAATTCCCAAAGATTTTTGTCGGATGCGTGATCGGTAATGCCCAGGGCGAATGCACACCCCCAAAATGGTTGCGTTTGGGCTCCACAATTCCAGCAACTGCGCATCTCGCCGGCCAGCAAGGCAGCCTGGGCTTGGGAGTCTACTCCCTGCAAAGGGTAAAACGTCTTGACGAACCTGGATCGATGTCGATAATTGGAGAAGACGCTGCCTACGATAAGATCGGATACCAGACAGGGATGGGCACACACATGAAACGGAAGATGACGTTTCACTTCAAAGGCGTGCTGGCGCTTGGCGTTATCGTGGCGATGTCGGTTTTCGCCATGGCGCCCCAGCTTGAGGCAGGGTGAGGCGGCGGTGGCGGATCTGTGTCCCCAAGGCGGGGAACATCAGGACGGGAAATAGGGCGTTCTTCAAGACCAAAGCCTCCACCGGTGGTGGAAAACACTGAAGGCTGGTTCGCCGGGTGGGATACCATCACTCGGGCGGGCAGCAAGCATGAGGTAATCCGCATAGTCTCGGCGGATGGCGCAAAATCATCCATGCTCTTGTTGTCCAGCGGCGCCAAAAGGGGGCCCGGCGCTGCCGAACTGAGCAAACTGCAACTTGGCGACGCCGTGCGCGCGAGCTTCATCAAAGCCGACACGACCACAAAAGTGGCGAATACGGTCAGCAAGCATTCGCTTCAGGCGCCTCTGCCGGCGGATTTCATTCGCTTTAACGGCACAAAGCTTGTCAAAGAGATAGACGGCCGGCGGTGGCTGGGCCTGGAAGTTGACATCGGGCCGATGAAGCAGGTTATCCCGCTTCCGGCCAAGGATGGAAAACCCGCCCAGCAATGCGAAGCCGACGGGCCCGACCCGACCGGCGATCCTGAAATTCTCAAGAAGTTCGAGGCGTTCAAGACCGGCGATTATGTGGACATCGCCTGCACCGCCCAAGCGTTCGCTCTGCTGGTCACAGACATCAAGCCCCGCCTTACCACCGAAAGCGGCGAATTCGTTCGCTTCGTCAAGCAGGGCGAGCTGAACATCGTGATGATTCGCGGGGCCCGCAAGCAGGTTCGCGGCTTTCGCGTGCCGACGGAGAAGGCGGAGCTTGTCAGCGCGGTTGCGGCAATGCCCGCTGATGGGAAGGTTAAATTCACGTGGCGAAGACAAGGCGGCATTGACTGGATCGAGGTCGCCGAACCAACGAAGTGATCAGACCTGCGCCGGCTGGGGCTTTATCTCGCCGGCGGAAGGCTGATCGCGGAGTTGCCGCCGCGTGGTTGCGGGCAGGTCGGCAAATCGCACAATTCGATCCCTGCCGGTTTGCTTTGCCGTCAGCAGGGCGGCGTCGGCGAATCGCATCATCATCTCCGGTTGGGCTATCTCGGCATCGGCTGGGTAAGTCGCCAGGCCGATGGAGATGGTGATTCGGATGGGCGAGCCTGTCCACGCGATGCGTGATGCCGCCAGCTCATCCCGCATTCGCTGGGCGAATGCCTGCGCCTGAAGAGTGGCAGTGTGCGGCAGGACCACGGCGAACTCTTCGCCGCCCACGCGGGCCACGACATCGCTGTCACGGACGCATCGCTTAAGCACCGCCGCCAGCTCGGTCAGAACGTGATCACCCGCGGGATGTCCGTAGGTGTCGTTCACCAGCTTGAAATGGTCCACGTCGATCATCAGCAGGCTCAGGGGGCTGTTGTACCTGCGAGCCGACTTGAACTCGTGATCCAGCACCTGTCTGAAACTGCGAACGTTTCGCAGGCCCGTCAGCGAATCGCTCGACGCCAGGTCGGTCAAATATGCGTTGTCGCGTTTCGCCTGCACCAGCGCCTGCCGCTGACGGCGAAGCTCTCGTCGCAGCTGCGTTTGCCGACGGGAAAGACGGTCGTGGCTCTGCTTGATGCGGATCAGAGCCCGCACGCGAGACACCAACTCCCGCTTGGGCGTTCGTGGCGAGACAACATCGTCCGCGCCGCCCTCGAACAGGTTGCAGCGGCTCTGCCCAGTGGTTTCGGAAATTATCATCACCGGCAGATAAGGGTGCGGACAGACGTTGCGAAGAACGTTCGGCATGTCCATCGCGAGGGCGTCAGGCAAATCGAGGTGCAGCACGGCAACGTCGCATCCACCTGCCGCCGCTATGCCAAGCGACTCGATGTGCTC
>JAAYCO010000058.1 GCA_012729725.1 Planctomycetota bacterium | reverse complement strand
TGACTCTTAATCAGCGGGTCCTAGGTTCGAGTCCTAGGCGGCGCATTCTATTCTTCCTGCCCGTGTGCTTCACACTCTTCGCTCGTGACGGCTTCTACGCGCCCGGACCATCGCGGTCGCGACCTTTGTAATATGCTTGTGTGACAACATGCTTCAAGGTTGCCCGCTGGGGGGATGCAGGGTAGATTGTCGTCGGTCGCCGCGACGGCTGCAGAAGGAGTGCATCATGTCAACGGATTTCGCCCCCGATCGCTACACGAAGATGCCATATCGCCGCTGCGGACGAAGCGGGCTGGTGCTGCCGCCGGTCAGCGTGGGGTTCTGGCAGTCGCTGGGCGAAGTTGGCATGGAGGATGTCTGCCGGAAGGTATGCTACGCCGCCTTCGATGCGGGAATTACGCATTTCGACCTGGCGAACAACTACGGCTCGCCGCCGGGCAACAGCGAACTGGTTGTCGGCGCAATCCTCAAGGACATGCCGCGGGATGAACTGATCATCTCCACCAAGGCGGGCTTCACCATGTGGAGCGGACCCTATGGCGACTGGGGCAGCAAGAAGTACCTCGTGGCCAGTCTCGACCAGTCTCTCAAGCGGCTGGGGCTTGAGTATGTGGACATCTTCTACCACCACCGCCCCGACCCCAACACGCCGCTGGAAGAAACCATGGCCGCCCTGGACCTGATCGTCAAACAGGGCAAGGCGCTGTACGTCGGCGTGAGCAACTACCGCGGCCCCGAATTCTGTGCCGCAGCCGAAACGATCCGCGCGCACGGCTGGTCGCCGCTGACGATACACCAGCCCAGGTACAACATGCTTGATCGCTGGGCGGAAGCAGACCTGCTTGCCCACACCGCCCGCGTCGGCACGGGCGTCATTGCATTCAGTCCGCTGGCGAAGGGAGTTCTGACCGGCCGGTATCTTAACGGCCTGCCCGCGGACTCGCGACAGGGCAAACAAGGCGCCGGCAGGCAATGGTGGGATCAGCAGGAGGCGGCGGGCCTGTGGAGCAAAGTCCGCCGACTTGAAGCTCTTGCCCGCAATCGCGGCCTGACAATGGCGCAACTGGCCCTGGTCTGGCTGCTGCGAGACCCGCGAGTCACCAGCGTGCTTATAGGTGTGTCCAGGCTCGAACAGTTGCAGGAGAACATCGCGGCAGCGACCGCCCCGCCGCTGTCAAACGACGAGGTCGCCGCTATCGAAACTATTTTGCGCAATCAAGCCTGATTTTTGCCAAAAATCAAGCCTTCATTGCTTGCCCGCCCAGCCAGCGCGAGTATACTGATAGCAATAGCGCGATGGCCTCTTTCCGACCGCGACGAGAATCACGCGGGCAAGCAGAAAACCCTGCTCGGGGCTTTTGGTTCTGCTGCCGAACGAAGCTCGCAATTTCCGTATCGGCCGAAGTTGACAGGCCCTGCCGCGCAGCTCGAACTGCAACCGCTTGACGTGGAGGACGTACTAATGCGGAAGCTTCTGCTCGCTGTGCTCGTCGTTCTTGCCGTTTGCGCCCCCGCCTTCCCTGCCGGCGAAGTCATCTTCAACAATGTCGAAGGCATGGCGGTGGACCAGCCTCGCGTTGCCGTGGAGGTTTACACGCTAAACCCCGAGCACAGTCTCGGACCTGACATCTCCAACTTCTGGTTGCTGGACACCGGCGCGCAGGGCATCCTTGCGGCGGGCTCGGCCGTGGAGGAGATGAGCGCGGCGGGTTACACCACTGTTAATCAGTTCGCCGAGCTTGGCGCGGGCGGATCGACGTACTATGACGTCTCGGCCCTCTACCAGTTCGACTTTGCCGGAACCAGCGGGCAGCGGAACGCCCTTGGCGACACCCGCCTGCTCAGCAGCGAGACCGCCAACTTCGGCGGTTTCGGCGGCATCGTGGGAATGCCCGCGATGGTCAACCGGGTAACCACGCTGGACATGACGGCGATGGTCAACCCCAGCCTGGAAATGCCCTACATGGGCGTGGCGTTTGACCAGTCGCTGCCGGATGGCGACGCTCATCGCTACAACGTGCCAATCACCCTGTGGGATCATCCTGTCAGTGCCGGCCAGATCAATCCCGGCGACGAACTGCCGACATACGCCCCCATTCCGTTTGTGGACGTTACCGCTCGCAATGACGGCAACAACGCCGGCGGCAGCTACATCCTGGACACCGGCGCGCAGATGTCGATGATCAGCACCGAGACCGCCCTGGCCCTGGGCTGCGACACCAACAACAACGGCGTGCTCGATGACGACGAGATTCTCGGCCAGACCGCAATATCCGGCGCGGGAGGAACCGTATATGTTCCAATCGTCGCCGTCGATCAGCTTCGCCTGACGACGGTTGAGGGCGTGGACATTGTTTTTGAAAACCTGGGCCTGCTGGTGTTGGACATTCACCCGGAAATCGACGGCATATTCGGCAGCGATCTGCTGACGGCAGGATATCTCGAAGGCGCGTTCAACACGCTTATGGGACTGCCCGGCGAGAAGGGTTTTCTCGACGCCGTGCACTTTGATTTTCTCAACAGCTCAAGCGGCACGGGCATGATGGTGCTGGACATCAACTCCGCCTACGACGTTGTAGTGCCCGAGCCAACAACAATGGCGATGCTTGGCTTCTCGATCGCCTTCGCCTTCTGCCGCCGCCTTCCAGCACGGCGACGGCAGTAGGAACGGCGTGCCGGCAGCATAGCGGTTCATCGCTCAGAACAGACTTGCCTGTTGGCATGGTTTGTCGATACCCAGAAGTTCCCCAATCTCATCCGCCGGTGCGTTGGCAAGCTCCTTGGGCTCCAACTTGTGGAGCCCTCCCCCGTATACTCTGCCAACTCGTTTCAACGAAACGGGCGATATTCGATTCAGGGCTTGCCAAATATCGTCCAGAAGCTCTGGTTTCAGCCGCAGTGCTTCTGCAACGCGTGGCTTTGGGTACAACAGCAGGTACACATTTGCCGCCAGAGCCTGGGATTTGTTCAAGACAAAGCGGAAAGCATCGGTGGACTTGCCTTTTCTGCCCATGTATGTGCAAAGGAACGCCGCGGGAAGCCGCTGCTCCTGCGCATACCAGGGATTTCGACGGGCGCACAGATATCCCTTATCTATGCCCGCTTCGACACCTTGCTTGAGGTAACGCCACAAGGCCGGGTGCTGCGACTTAACTTGATCCTCGGGCAAACTGCAATCCAGAAGGCATAGTTGCTCAGGCAGCATTGGATAGCCGTCATGATCGGTCTCTATCCTGCAAGTTTTCACGTATCGCGGGCTTGGCAAGATTGGCCGAAGAAACTGTTCTGGCAATCCAAGCGCACGGGCTTTCACGCGGGGAATCATGAAGAATGCATTGGAACCTGTTGCTATGCCGCGCGTGATGGTGAAAAAATCGGATACATGCGCTTTGGCCACCGAAACATCACTTGCGAACACAATACCCGTCCACTTGTCAGAGTTCCGCAGGGTTTCAAGTGACGCTTCCATTGTGATGGCGGGCTCAAGCAGCGATGCTCCAAACGTAAGCGTTGTGGAACCGCCCGGCTGCGGAGGGGCATTGCGGAAGAACACCACCGCCGACGATACCAGCGCGTCATCAAACTGTGTTACTTCCGGATCGAATCGGTGTATCCGCAGCAAAGTCACCCTGTTCAGCAAATACTCCTTAACCTGGCGACCATAGTTCACATCCATGAATTCACTTGGTATCAGCCAAACAGCCAGTCCGTTGGCCGCCAACCAGGCGTGCGAAATGCACAGAAAATGGCAGTACAGGCCCGCCAGCCCGCTCAGGTCCACTCCCGCAGCCGTTAACACCCTCTGCGCCAATCGGAGCTTCTCATCGCTGTCGATATGGTGGTGTCTGACATAGGGCGGATTGCATACAACAAGGTTCGCCTTTTCAGTCTCGCAGGCCGGGAACTGCGCTCTGGTGAAGTCGCGTATGTTCAGTTCCAGAGGTGTGTCTTTCCAGATGCGTGAAGCCATTTTTCCATAATGCGGGTCGATCTCGTAGCCAACGGCGCGCGAGATTCTACTCTGCCCAACGGCCGCCAGTAGGGCTGAATAGAAGGCGCCGGTGCCAAAGGCAGGATCAAGAAATCGAATCTGTCCAGTTGGCAGAAGCTGCCTTGTAAGATCAATGATCTGGCTGGCCAAAGCGCTTGGAGTGGCGAACTGCCCCAGCTTGTTGCGTTCCAGTTGGGTCTTGGCTGCGTCTAGAGCAGTCTGAATTCTCAGCCGATCATGTTCCCGGGTTGCTATCATCCTAGAGTCCGAACTCCGCCAGGTCGCCGATTCGATGCTCCCAAACCCAATCTATGCCTTCCGACGCCTCATACCCCAGATAGCCGCTGTCAAAGTAGCCGCACAGAAACAAGATAAAACTGACATCCGGACCGTATGTCTTGCGCAATTGAGTGATCTTCTGGGCCTCTTCCTTGCGCCGCTTGTTGGTATTAGTGAAATCACCGGCGGATTTGGCCTCAATCAGCAGCGGCATCTGCCTTTTGCATTTGTGAGGTTTGACCGCTACATCAATTGGAATATTCACATGCTCACGAGCGCCGGAAGCGTCCGTCTCTGCATGTGCGCCGGCCTTATGATATACCGGAACATTCAAACGAAAACAGAAAGTGCCGGCAGGCATTTTCTCGGCTGCCGTCCTGTCGCAATCAGCAATCTGCCGGTATTTTCGTGCTTCAAGCCAACGCTTGATAACCGCAAGCTGTCTTGCCTCCTGTGCGTTGCGGATAATTGGATTCGCCACAGCGCCGCATAGCCTATCCGCAACTATCGTCGCCGCTCTGTATCTTTCGCTTCTGGCGGGCGTCTTGTTCTGCCCGAGCCAGGTGAAGATATCCGTGTCCGCCAGGCGCACAATCATCTGACCAATGGCTTTCAGCGATCTATCCGCCTGCTTTTGGGAGATCCTTGGCGGCAGGACTCCGTTGTCTTCCATCGATGAGACAAGGTTGGACGACACACCGGCCAGACCAATAAGCCTGTCTCTGGCAATTGGCGGCGATGTGGACATGCGGAGTATCTGCAACACCTTTGGCGATTCCCGCAGGACAGCCGGAGAGACATCCCTAAGATCGTTTGTAGTAACCAGTGCGGCTTCCACTGATTGGGTAGTATGCTTGCGAGTCTCTCGGTAGGCTTTGGGCGCGAAGTCCAGGAACCATGCGTTGTAGTGGTCTACAGACTTGGCTACATCCGCTTTCCACAGGTGTGTCTTATCCGCATTTACCGGCATCTTTCATCGCCTTTGTAGGTGCAGGCCGGCGCTGACGATCACGCATGTCGCGGGGCTGTTTACTGAGGCCCTATTCCGCCACGCCCTGCATGTCATCAACAGCATATTGAAGCCACTAACCCGCGGCAAGCCTAGCGATCAACAGTCACCTGGCCTTGCAGGCGGATGTTTGGCTTGAGGAACAGGTAGTACAGCCGGCCTTCCGTATACGTCCTTCCGGCGAGGGCTGAGGCTTCCTGGCCGACGCCCATGTAGACATCGCATCGGCCCGGGGCGCGAATGGCGCCGCCGGTGTCCTGGTCGAAGGCAAAGCCGGAATAATCGCTAACCGTGATCTGGCCGTTCACGCGCCTCGGCAGCGGCGCCGCGATGAACGTCAGGCCCGCACGCGGGAAGATCGCCTTATCGGTGGCGATGGTCCGCATCGTGGTGACGGGTTCGTTAAGGCTGCCGCGGGGCGAATCGTCATCAACCTGCGCGGTGAAGAACACGAAACGCGGGTTCTTCCACGTGTACGACTGAACCTCTTGCGGGTGGCTGCGGAAGTAGTCGATCATTCCCTGAAGGCTGATCTTGTCCTTGGGCAGCTTGCCGTCGGCGACCATCGCCTTGCCCACGCTCTGATACTCGTGCCCGTTGTTCGCGGAATAACCAACGGTGATAAGCTTGCCGTCAGGCATGCGAAGAATGGCTGAACCCTGCACGTGGGCGATGTACACCTCGAACGGGTCGCCCAGCCAATACAGCTCAAGACCCGAAAGCATGTTCGACTGCTCGATCTGCTTGCGCTCGGGGTAGCGCCTTACTGCGCCATCGGCGCACTTCTGGCCGAGAACCTCGCCGTCGAAGCCCTTCACCAGGTCGTCGGGTTGACGATAGATCGGGTGCGTGAACCTGTCGGTGCGAACCGGCGAGGCGTCGAATATCGGCGTGTAATAACCGGTGAACAGAACGGCGCCCGCGTCATCGCAGCCGACGGACATGTACACGTCGAACTTCTGCCTCAACCGCTGATTCATCCGTGCGGCGCCGTCGGGACTGTCCAGCATGGCGATGAATTCGTTAAGGCTCGCCACTGCTATGTCGTGGCTGATGCTCTCGCCGGGGGCGGTGGCGTATGGGAAGAAGCTTCGGCTGGACGGCTTGGCCAAATAGCTCAGGCTGCGCATCGCCGCCTGTTTGAGCCCGGCCCGATCCGTCAGTGCAATTGTGAAGTCGGGAACCTGGTCATCGGGGAGTTTTCGCAGCGCATACTTGCCGTCAGCAAGCGGACGCTCGTAATCCTTGCCGTCCGGAATCGGCTCGACCAGGGGGCACTTGGGCTTGCAACCGGTCAGAACAATCACAACAACAGCCAGAAACGCCAGCGAAACGCAGGTTCTCATCCGTGATCTCCATGCATAAAAAAGCCAGATTTGACAGGTATTATCCCACAGAATCCGCATCATGCAAGCAGATTAGAATTGTTCGGCAAACACATTGACTCGCCGTCCGCTTGAGTCTACCTTGAATGGCGGCGATAAAAGCGCACGGGCAAATCGCCCATTACCACGGAACGTGCAATGACCACAGACAAACTGCGGCTGGGAGTGCTGCTTAGCGGCGGCGGCAGGACGCTTGCCAACATCCTCAGGCTGACCGAATCCAGTCTGGCGGCGCGCGTTGGCGTTGTAATCGCGTCGCGACCCTGCCGGGGCGTGGACATCGCGACCGCGGCGGGCGTTCCTGTGCACATCGTGAACCACAAGCAGACGCCCGCCAACGAGTACTCCACGCGAATCACAAGCATCCTCGATGACGCTGGGACCGAACTGGTCGTCATGGCTGGCTTTCTTTCGCTCTGGCCGATTCCGCCCCACTACAGCAACCGCGTGATAAACATTCATCCGTCGCTGCTGCCCAGCTTCGGCGGGCAAGGCATGTTCGGACACCACGTTCACGAGGCGGTGCTTAAGCACGGCTGCAAGGTCAGCGGCTGCACCGTTCACTTCGTGACGAACGAATATGACCAGGGGCCTATCATAATTCAAAGATGCGTAGATGTATGTGAAGGCGATACTCCCGACGACCTCGCGGCTCGCGTATTCGAACAGGAATGCATCGCGCTGCCGGAAGCCATCAACCTCTTCGCCGCCGGAAGGCTTGAGATTCGCGGCAGGGTCGTGAGCATCCGCGGCGAATGAGCCGCCGTCACTTTCGAAGCTTTTTGTACAGCGTGACGCGGTCGATTCCGAGCATGCGGGCCGCCTTTGTCCTGTCGCCGCACTGCTTGACGGCGCCGAGGATTATCCGCCGCTCGATCTGCTTAAGGGCCTGCTTGAGGTTCATTCCGCGAGGCAGCGAATCGCCGATGTTTTCGCACCCTTTGGGCACGACGGATGCGATGGCGGCGGGCAGATCGGCGACGCCTATCTCCGCACCGGCTGACAGCACCACCGCGCGTTGCACGCAGTTGTCCAGTTCCCGGACGTTTCCGGGCCAGTCGTATCGCCTTAATCGAACCAGCGCGTCGGCGGAAAAGGCAACGTGGCGGTTCATCTGGCGGCAGTACCGCTCCAGGAAGTGACTGGCAAGCAGTTCTATGTCCGCGGGCCTCTCTCGCAAGGCGGGAAGGGATATGTTGACCACATTCACGCGGTAGAACAGATCCTGTCGGAACCGCCCCGCTTGCACTTCATCAGCCAGGTCGATGTGGCTGGCGAGGATAACGCGAACATCAACGTTGATCGTCTTGTGGCTGCCGACAGGTTCGAGCATGCGGTCCTGAAGCACGCGCAGCAGTCGAACCTGGAGGTGCGGCGAGGCTGATGCGATTTCGTCGAGAAAGATCGTGCCGCCATCGGCAGCGACAAACCGGCCTGGCTTATCGGCGACGGCGCCGGTGAACGCGCCCCTTGTGTGGCCGAAAAGCTCGCTTTCCAGCAGCGTGTCGCTTAGAGCGCCGCAGGATACTTCGATGAACGGCTTGTCGCGCCTGTCGGATGCGGCGTGAATAGCGCGGGCCACCATGCTTTTGCCCGTGCCGCTGGGCCCCGAAAGAAGCACCGTCGCGGGGGTGTCGGCAACCGTCTTGATCATGGCGACGACCTTAAGCATGCGCTCGTCGTTGGTCAGAATGCCGCCCAGCGCCTCGCTGGCGGGGCCGGGGCCTGGTGAGCCATCCTGCTGCTGGAAGATGGCCTTTTGCACGATGCGGACGATTTCGGAACATGGCCTTTGCTTGCTGAAGTAATCGAAGGCCCCCTGCTTCATGGCGTTGACGGCGGCATCGACCGTCGGCTGGGCTGACAGGACAATCACGGCTGCTCGCGGGCAGTTCTCGCGCACCTGGCGAAGAAGATCGGACCTGCCCGGACTGAGCATCTGCTCGTCAATCAGCACCACGTCGAATCGCGATGCGCAAAGCCGCAGAAGCACCTGCTTCGGCGCGTTCACAATCGTTACGGCACAGCCGGCTCGCTCCAGCGCGGCAGTGATCGAACCGCTAGCATCGGCATCGGCGATCAGCAGGCGTCCATGAATCATGCCATTCCTCGTGTTGCCGTTTGGCAACATTCGTTTTATCGGCACAATACATGCGCATCGTGAGAGTACGGCGGTAATACTTGAATATGCCCGGGCGGTTTGTCGATTATAGGAGAATGCCCGAGATGATAATGCTCGAAGACTATCTCATGCGCATGGGCCAGATGAAGGCCAGCGACCTGTTCATACGCGCAGGCTCGGCGCCGACGTACCGCGTGTTCGGCAGGATCGAGCGAACCGAGCTGCCGCCGGCGACGCAGGCGGACATACAGGCGTTCATGAAGCGCGTCCTGACGCCGTTCGCGCTGGAACAATTCATGAAGTCGCCGGATCTGGACATCGCATACTCGTTCAACGGCAGCGGGCGATTTCGCATCAATTTCTTCATGCAGCAGGGCCGGCTTGGCATGGCTGCAAGGCTGATACCCAGCGGCGCGGTGGACTTTGATACGCTTGGCCTGCCGGAATCCATCCGCGACATGGCGAAGGCCAAGACGGGACTGATCCTGATCGTCGGCCCGACGGGTTGCGGCAAGTCCACGACGCTGGCCTCGCTGGTTCACTACATAAACACGACGCGGACGGATCACATTGTCACCGTCGAGGACCCCATCGAGTTTGTGCACGAAGAGGCCATGTCGCTGATTCACCAGCGGCAGGTCGGCAGCGACACTGTTTCATTCGCCACGGCGCTTCGGCACATAGTGCGACAGAACCCCGACGTGATTCTAATCGGCGAGATGCGCGACGCCGACACGGTTCAGACCGCCCTGGCGGCTGCCTTGACCGGGCACCTGATTCTCAGCACGCTGCACACGTCCAACGTGGTGCAATCGGTGGACCGCATGCTGAACTACTTTGCGCCCGAGGCCCGCCGCCAGGCGCAGGTGGATCTTGCAACAACGCTGGTTGGCGCGGTTTCAATGAGACTGCTGCGGCGCAGCGACGGCAGCGGCAGATCCCCCGCCGTTGAGGTGCTTCTGGCCACGCCGCTGGTGCGCAAGCTCATCGCCGAGGGCAATTTCTCCGAGCTGCACGACGTGATGAAACGGGGCCAGGACTCGGGCATGTGCACGCTCAACCAGTCGCTTGTGTCGCTGGTGAAAAAGGGGCTGGTCAGTCACGAAGATGCTCTGGCGGTCGCGGGCAACCCCGACGAGCTTCGGCTGAACCTTCAGGGCATGTACACGGGGATCGATTCAATAGACTTGAGGAACGTCGTCAAGAAGAAGGAAGAAGATGAATAACGCCTCTCGCAATGCAAGGTTCCTGCTGGCGGACGAGCCTGAATCGGTGGACATGAAGACGCTCTTCGAGCACGCCGAGAAGATGCAGGCCAGCGACTTGCTGATAACCGCCGGCGCTGCCCCGATTATCCGCGTTGACGGCGAAATATACCCCGTGCTCAGCCGCAACCTGACGCCACAGGCGTCGCGCAGATTAATATGGAGCTTGCTGAATGAGACTCAGCAGGCGATGTTCGAGGAGCGGCGCGAGCTGGACTTCTCGCTTGCCGTCACCGGCGACCTGCGATTCAGGGCGAACGTCTATTACCAGAAGGGCGCCGTAAGCGCCGCGTTCAGGCTTATTCCGACGGTCGTGCCGTCGCTCGAAGACCTGGGGCTTCCCGAGTCGGTGAAGGATCTGACGCTCAAGTCGCACGGGCTGATTCTTGTCACCGGGCCCACGGGCAGCGGCAAGAGCACGACGATGGCGTCGATGATCGACCTTATCAACTCTCACGAGCGGGTGCATATTGTCACCGTCGAGGATCCGATAGAGTTCATCCACCACAACAAGACGGCGGTTGTTGACCAGCGCGAGGTTTTTGCCGACACGCTGTCGTTTTCCAACGCGCTTAAGTACGTGCTGAGGCAGGATCCGGATGTCATACTCATCGGCGAGATGCGCGACCAGGAAACGGTCGCCGCCGCCCTTACCGCCGCCGAGACGGGGCACCTGGTCATCGCGACGCTGCACACCAACGACGCGATACAAAGCATCGACCGCATCGTGGACGTTTTTCCGCCTCACCAGCAGCAGCAGGTCAGGGTGCAGTTGGCGTTCTGCCTGCTGGGAGTCATATCGCAGAGGCTGCTGCTGCGCAAGGGCGGCGTCGGCCGGATTCTCGCAGCCGAGATAATGATCAAGACCTTCGCCGTCGCAAACCACATACGCGAGGGAAAAACTCACCAGACCCGCACCGTCATGGAAGGCTCGCGCAAGGAAGGAATGGTCACGCTTGACCACCGGCTGGGCGAGTTGTTCAAGGCCGGCCTGATCGACCGCGCGGAGCTAACCCGGAACGTCACATCCGTCAACGCCCTCAAGCACGTGCTGCCGGAAATAGGCTCTTACTGAGACCGGCGTCTTGCTTCCTCGGGCCGCTTGACGGGAATGGCTATCGTAAACGTGCTTCCGGTGGGTGATGAATTCACGTTGACGGTTCCGCCGTGCATCTGCACGAAGCTTCTGACGACCGCGAGCCCCAGGCCCATGCCTCGTTTCTGGTAATCCGCGGCGCCGCTGGAATGCTGCAACACGTCGCCGCCGGTGTAGAACGGCTCGAAGATCCTGGCCAGTTCCGGCCGGGGTATGCCAGGCCCCTGATCGGTTACGGATATGCTGATGAAGCCGTCCAACTGCGCCATCGCGCCTATCTTTATCATTCCCCCGTCGGGCGTGAACTTGATGGCGTTGGTGACAAGATTCTCGATGGCGTCGCGAAGCTTGTCGCGGTCTGCCTCGATTTCTGGCAGGCCCGGCGCCAGTTCCATCACCATGCGCTGGTTGCGGCGCTCCACAAATGGGAATGTATCTAAATACACTTCTTCCATCAGTTCGGAGATGACAACCTTCTCGTAGTCCACCTGCTGGACGTACTTCTGCTCGGGCAACAGTTTGAACATGGCGTGGATGATCTCGTCCAGCCGCTTGGCCTTTCCGGCGATGGATTGCAGAGCCTGGAGAAGACGCTCGGGATCCTTGTTTTCCTTCAGCAACCGGGCCATGCCAAGGATGTAGCTGACGGGGGTTCTAAGCTCGTGGCTGGCGACCTTGATGAACTGGCTTTTGACTTCATCGGCGCCGACCAAAGCCTCATGCGTCTGCTGAATCTGATCGACCATCCGGTCGAAATCGTGGGCCAGGTCGTCAAGTTCGTCGCGCCTGAACACGCCGCCTCGCGGGCGGACCCTGTGCGTCAGATCCCCCTCCGCGACACGCCTGGCGGCCTCGTTAAGCTTTCGCACCCTGGCGACAATGCTTCTGTTCGATATCCACGCGCCGGCGAGGAACAACAGAATGATGGTGATTAGTGCGACAGCAAGAACCCGAAGCGTCAGCACATGCACCGCGGCCATGGGCTCAGCCAATGGCACGTGCAGCACCACGTTCCAGACCGGCGCATCCACCGGAAGGCCCGCCACTTCAGATGGAAGCAGTATCCGGGAATAAGCCTGGATAACGCCATCGTGAACCCGCCAGGATCGCCCGTTCCATTTGCCGGCGTTCCAGTTCTCAAGCCTTCTGGAAAACGGCTCGAGGCTGTCTCCATAAAGAATCAGCCCGTCATCGTCGAGCAGCAGGGTTCCGGCGTTGAACTCGCCGATGTCCCTGGACTTTCCGCCGAGCCATTCGCCCACATCGGTGACAACCTTGACAATGCCAACCACTTCCAGATCGTGGCGGATGGGCACGCAAATCTCGATGCTCCATGCGTCGGCGCTAATGTCACGGTGGATGGATCCCAGGTAAACCGCGCCCCCGCCGCTGGCGTATGTGCGAGTCCACCACTGCTCGTCGGCCTGGAAGTAGTCCTCGGTTTTGTTGGTTGCCGCTATAAGGTTGCCGTGCCTGTCGGTGATCAGCAACTCGACGAATCGCTTGTCAATCGCCATGAACTGGCGAAGAAGGCCGGCAAGGCTGTTGCTCAGGATGCCCTGGACTGGCTCCTCTTCAGGGCTAAGCTGGTCCCATTGCTGCTCGATGGCGCGAATTTCGGAAGCCGCCGCGTCGCGAGTCATATCCTCAACAGAAGCCACCACCCATTGCTCGTTGAAGGCCAGCAGAAGCGTCTCTATGTCCTGCCGCTTCGACACCAGCATCCTGGCCGACTCGGCCTGCGCGGTCGCCTCGAGCTTCTGCCCGAAGGCCTGCAACCTGATTCGCTGCATGCCGGTGACAAGAATGATGGTTCCCAGCAGAAGCGGCGCCAGGCCCACCAGCCCGAACAACAACGCCAATTTGCCGCGCATACCAAGGCGCATCGGTTGCTCCTACAATCCTATTGTAAGTTTCGACCCGGATGAGGCGCTACGTGTTTATTTTTATCGCAACTGACGGCATATGTGGCGCTTGTGCGTTCTCTGCGCCTGCGTAAAATACCCTTACCAATAGCAAAGGACAACAAAATGCGCAAGGAATCAATGGAGTTTCTCAGACAACTGCTCACCACGCCCTCGCCAAGCGGGTATGAATCGCCCGGCCAGAAGGTCTGGTGCGACTACGCCCGCAAATTCGCCGACGAGGTTCGAACGGATGCATACGGAAACGCGGTGGCCATACTCAATCCCTCGGGCGACCCCGTGATCATGCTGGACGGCCACGCCGACGAGCTTGGCCTGATGATTAAGCACATCGACGACAAGGGATTCATCTGGTTCCAGCGGATCGGCGGCGTTGACCCTGCCCTCGTAAGAGGCAAGCGCGTGAACATCTACTCCCACGGCGGCGTGGTCCGCGGCGTTATCGGGGCAACCGCGATTCATCTTCAGGACCGCGCCAAAGACCCCAAGGCGCCCAAGATGCACGAATGCTTCATCGACATCGGCGCGAAGGATGCCGAAGACGCACGCAAGCAAGTGTCGGTTGGCGATCCGATCACTTTCGTTGACGACTTCGAGATGCTCAACGAGAACATCGGGGCCGCCAGGGCGTTCGATAACCGCGTCGGAACCTGGTCGGCGATCGAGGCGCTGAGGATTGTTTCGCTGTCGAAGACCAAGCCCAAGTGCTGCGTGGCCGCTTGCAGCAGCGTGCAGGAAGAGGTTGGCGGCGCCGGCGCCTGGATGACCGCCGAAAGCCTTCGCCCGCACGCGGCCATCGCCATCGACGTCTCGCACGCGACGGATACCCCCGGCATCGACGTCAAGCAGCATGGCGAATGCAAACTCGGCGGCGGCCCGACGATCACCCTTGGTCGAGAACACCACCCCGCCCTGGTTAAACGCCTGCGAGATGTCGCAGCCAAGAAGAAGATCGACGTGCAGATCGAGGCCTTCAGCCTGACCGGCGGCACCGACGCGATGACCATCTACACCAAGACCGGCGGCATTCCGTCAACCGTGCTGGGCATACCCAATCGCTACATGCACACGACCGTTGAACTGCTGGACATGCGAGACCTCCAGAACGCCGCCGAGCTGCTTGCCGCGTTCTGCCTGGACGTCAAAAAAGGCGAGCGGTTCATGGTGAAAATCTAGATTCGTTACGTCCGCGGAACGACGGCAGCGCGAACGTCGCCATTTACCACCGCCTGGCACGCAAGCCTGCTGCTGAGGCCCGAGTTGGGCATCTGCTGGATGCGATCGAGCTCGTCGTCATCGGGTTGGGAAAGGTTCTCCATTCCCTGCTCGATGACGACGTGGCACGTGCCGCACACGCCCATTCCGCCGCAGCCGTGCTCGATGTGAACACCGTGGGCAAGGGCGATGTCAAGCAGGCTGCCGGGCCTGCCGTGACGGTGATACGGGTACAGGGCGGGGTCCACTTCAATCGTCACGCCCGCGGGTTGGAACGTCACGTTGTACACTGGCATACTCGGACCTCCGGCAGTTGTCAGAACTCGCTGATCTTTCTGCCCGTCGCCGTCTGGCGAAGCACGTCGTTCATCTGGTCGGCGGTCAGGGCCTGGGCCGCCTCGTTCGCCGCACGCATTGCCGCGTCGATGGCGTCGCCGTCTTCGCTCTTCATCGCCGCCTTTAGATCGGCCACGGCCTGATCGAGCCTTGCCCTATCCGACGCCGCAAGCACGTGGCCGCGGGCGCCAAGGGCCTTTTCGATGGCGTTGATCACGCGCGTCGCCTCGTTTCTGAGATCTATCACGCGATGGGCCTCGAAGTCTTCCATGGCGTGCGCGTAAGATTCCTTCACCATGGCGTCGACCTGCTGCGCCGTCAGGCCGTGCGACGGCGTCACCTGCACCGATGCCTCGACGCCGCTTTTGAGTTCGCGCGCCGAGACGTTGAGAATTCCGTTGGCGTCGATGAGAAACGTCACTGAAATCCTTGGCATTCCCGCCGGCATCGGCGGCACGCCTCGCAGCACGAACCTGCCAAGGCTGCGGCAGTCGGCTGCAAGCTCGCGTTCGCCCTGAAGAATGTGAATGTCCACAGCCGACTGGTTGTCGATGCACGTGGTGAACGTTTCGCTGGCCATGCACGGTACGGCGCTGTTTCGCATTATCAGCTTGCCCATGCCGCCGCCGAGTGTCTCGATTCCGACCGAAAGCGGCGTCACGTCCAGCAGAAGCGTGTCGCGTTTCATGCCTGCCAGAATGCCCGCCTGCACCGCCGCCCCAAGCGCCACCACCTCGTCGGGATTCACCGCGGTGTATACGTTCCTGCCGAAAAACTCGGCAATTCGCCTGCGAACCAGCGGTATCCTGGTGCAGCCGCCGACCATCACCACTTCCTCGATGTCGCCCGGCGCCAGGCCCGCATCCGCCAGCGCGCGCCGGCAATGCTCCAGCGTGTGATCGATCCATTTGGCCGCACGGGCCTCGAATTCGTCACGCGTGATAATCCGCTCGAACACCCTGCCGCCGCCAAGGTCAACCTGCACCTTCGCCTGCTGATAATCGCTTAGGCGCACCTTCGCCTCTTCGGCGAACGCCTTGAGCGCCTGGCGCGTCGCGGGCCCGAATTCCAGCTCTTCGCCGAATCGAGCGCGAATCTCGCCCGTGAGCATGTCGATCAGCTCGCGGTCAAGATCGTCGCCGCCAAGGCGGGTGTCGCCGTTGGTCGATAGCACCTGGAAGACGCCTTCGCTGCATCTAAGTATCGAAATATCAAATGTGCCGCCGCCAAGATCATACACCGCGATGCACGAATCCGACTTGCGGTCCAGCCCGTAGGCAAGCGCCGCCGCCGTCGGCTCGTTCACAATCCGCCGCACCTCAAGCCCCGCAAGCCGCCCGGCGTCGCGAGTGGCCTGACGCTGCGCGTCGTCAAAATACGCCGGAACCGTTATCACCGCCTGCGTGATCTTCACGCCAAGGGCAGCCTCGGCTCGACGGCGAATGTCCTCGAGCACCATCGCCGAAAGCTCCTGCGGCGTTCGACCGCTGCCCGCAACGTCAACAAGCACCGTGTCGTTCGGGCCGGGCTTGATGGCGTACGGCAGCACGCGCAAGTCCTCAGCCACGTCCTTGAGCGACTTGCCCATCAGACGCTTGACCGAATAAATGGTGCTCAGCGGGTTCTCGACCGCGTGCGCCTTGGCCTGTCGCCCCACCGTCACCTGACCGTCCGGCCCGAACGCCAGCACGCTTGGAACAAGCGCTGCCCCCCCCGCGTCGCGAACAACGACCGGACCTGCCGCCGTCATGTACGCCCCAAGCGAATTCGTAGTGCCCAGGTCTATGCCGAGTATTATTCCGCCGGTCTCAGGCATGAACGCCCTCCACCTGCGAAAGCAGCTTGCGAACGTACGCCACCGCGTTGAGCTGCCGGCGTATCTCGTCGAGCAGATCCTTTCGCACCGCCTCGCATGAAACCGCCAGCCTGTGCTCCTCGAAGAGGTTCGATATGCGCTTCATCAGCCCGTCCCGCTGCGTCCGCATGACCGAGGCAATCCGCCCCGCCTCCCTGGCGTCGCCACCGGCCTTGGCTTCGGCAAGCTCTTCCTGCATCATCATCATCGTGCCCAGAAAACCGTCGGGCACGCGCTTGTCCTGCGCCGAGCTCTGCCCACCCAGCAGCTCAAGCAGGTATTCCGCGCGGCGGACCGGATCCTTCAGCGTCCTGTGCGCCTCATTGAGCGTAGCCGAAACGCGAAGGTGAAGTTCCTGAACCTTCGGCGAATCGTTCTGCGCGTGGTCGGGATGCGAATGCCGGCACAAATCGATGAACGAGCGGTGAAGCTGCTGCCCGTCAAGCTCGTACTGCCGCGGCAGCCCAAGCAGCGTGAAGTAGTCCGTCAGCATCGCGGACGCATTCAGCGTATGGCATGCGTCGCACACCAAGGGCCTGCCCAGCGGCGCATCGCACTTGGCGCACTTGAACGGTATGGTTTTGCCTGCCGATGCCGGCGCCGGCGCGTCATTATGATCCGTCATCTTTGTCTCACGCCGAGAAGCTCGAACCGCAGCCGCATTTGTGCTTCGCGTTGGGATTGTTGAACACAAAGCTCTGCTTGAGCATCTCGTCCTGGTAATCAACTTCCGTGCCGTTTATGAACAGGTAGCTCTTGGGATCGACCACAACCTTCACACCGTGCGACTCGAACACCTCGTCGTCCGCAGCCGGCTTCTCGGTGACGTCCAGCGTGTAGTTGAACCCGCTGCACCCGCCGCCCTTTACGCCGATGCGAAGGCACGAGCCCTCGGGCATCTTGTGCATCTCGAAAAGCTTGCGAATCCTCTGGGCCGCCTTTTCAGTAAGCGTGATCGCCATGTCAATTCTCCGTCTTGTTTGCGGCAAGATTCTTGCTTTTCCAGTCCGCAATCGCCGCCCGCACGGCGTCCTCGGCCAGCACCGAGCAATGAACCTTGACCGGCGGCAACGCCAACTCGTTGGCGATGTCGGTGTTCTTGATCTCGCTTGCCTGCTCGACGCTTCTGCCCTTGATCCACTCAGTCGCCAGCGAGCTTGCGGCGATTGCCGAACCGCAGCCGAACGTCTTGAACTTCGCGTCCACAATCGTTCCGTCTGGCGCAACCTGAATCTGAAGCTTCATCACGTCGCCGCACTCCGGCGCGCCGACAATGCCAGTACCCACATCCTGGGCCGACTTGTCCATCGAACCGACGTTACGCGGATTATTGAAATGATCGTTAAGTTTGTCGCCGTATTGCATTGCTGTTCTTTCTATTCACATTTCCCAGGCTGCTAACCTGTTCATCTGTTCCTCTCACCTGTTCACCTGCTCACCTGCTCTAGCACTGTGCAATCGCACGATGTTTCTCAGGGCAGGAGCACCGACCAGCAGGATCCCTCTGGTTCTTTCACCTGCTCACGTGTTCACCTGCTCACCTGCTCTAGCACTGTGCAGTCGCACAGTGCTCAGTGGCCCTTCCACGCGACCTTTGAAAGATCGACGCCTTCCTGGGCCATCTCGTAAAGCGGGCTCAATTGTCGTAATTCACGAACGGACTTAATCGTCTGCTCTATCACGTATTCAACCTCTGCCTCGGTTGTGAACCTGCCAAGGCTGAAGCGAATCGAGCTGTGCGCCAGATCGTCACCAACGCCCATTGCCTTAAGGACGTGGCTGGGTTCCAGCGATGCGCTTGTGCAGGCCGAGCCGCTGGAGACGGCGACGTTGGCAAGCTTCATCATCAACGACTCGCCCTCGACGTATGCGAAGGAGAGGTTGCTTGTTCCGCACACCCGCAACGTGGGGTGTCCGTTGCGCTGCACCTTGTCCAGCCCGGCCATGACGCCCTCTTCCAGCCGGTCGCGCAGGCGGGCGATTCGCTCGGTTGCTTCGGTCATTTCGTCGCCGGCGATTCTGCACGCCGCGCCGAAGCCCGCGATTCCCGGCACGTTCAGCGTTCCGCTGCGCAGGCCGCGTTCGTGACCGCCGCCGTCCATCTGGCAGACAAGACGCACGCGCGGGCCACTTCGGCGAACGTACAGCGCGCCCACGCCCTTCGGTCCGTATATCTTGTGGGCGGAGAGGCTCATCAGATCCACGCCCATCGCCTCCACGTCCAGCGGAATCTTGCCAAGCGCCTGCGTTGCGTCGGTGTGAAATATGACGCCCCGCTGCTTGGCCAGCCTGCCTATTTCCGCGATCGGGTTTATCACGCCCGTCTCGTTGTTGACGGCCATGATGGAGATAAGCACGGTCTTGTCGGTGATCGCAGCCGCGACTGCCTCGGGCTGAACAACCCCGTTGGCGTCGGGCGCGACCCACGTAATGTCGAATCCTTCCGTCGCCAGCCTCTTGCACGGGTCGATCACCGCCTTGTGCTCAGCGGGGCATGTGATTATGTGGTTGCCCTTCGAGCGATACATCTCGGCGACGCCCTTGATGGCAAGGTTGTCGCTCTCGGTTGCGCCGCTGGTGAAGACGATGTCCTTGCCCTGGGCGTTGATGAGCTTTGCAACCTCGTCGCGCGCCTGGTCAACCGCCGCCTGGGCCTTCCAACCGAACGCGTGACTGCGTGAGGCCGCGTTTCCGAAATCGTCGGTGAGGTAGGGCATCATCGTGTCGAGCACTCGCCTGTCGAGCGGCGTGGTGGCGTTGTAGTCCATGTAAATCATGCCGCTCGGCGCTGAGGCGCCCGCGGGCTTCTCGCCGTCGCACTTGGCGCAGTTGCATTCCGACGACTTTGGATCCAGTGGCCAGGCAGGCTTCATATTACTGCTGCTCCATCTTAGTATAATCCGGGCCGGCCGGCGCTCTTCAGGGGCGCCGGCCGGCGCGTGGCGGGCTATCCCGCCGTTTGTCCGCTGCTGAATTTCTCAAGAAGACAGGGCTCCACAATCTCCGCAAGCGTAACCTTCTTGAGAAAGTCGTTCAGCTTCCGATGCACACGATGCACCGGATCGGCTATCGGGCAACGGGCCATCAGCTCGCAGGTGCATTCCCGCTCGCCGGCCTCATCCGTAACACACTCCACCAGTCTCACCGGCCTTTCGACCGCGCCGATAAGGTCGGCGAGATTTATCTCGTCGGGGCGGCGCGCGAGACGATACCCTCCATGTGCCCCGCGCACCGACTCGACGTACCCGGCTGCACATAGCTCCTTCATCACGTTCATCAAAAGACCAGCCGGAACCCCCGAAGTACTCGCTATCTCCCTGGCGCTCGACACCTTCTGGCCATCCAGCGACGCCAGATGGGCCATTGCTATCAAACCGTAACCTGTCTTCTTCGTCAGCGCCAGCATTCTGATACCTTTATCTCCGCTCTATATTATATGGAACCAAAATGGTTCGGTTTGAGGAAAATAGACCTTTTTTTGATCTATTTAACGCGAGAGATTCCGACGATTGACGTAACAGTTTAACACAACAGAAGTTACACACCTCAACACCGCCCCCTGGCACCTCGCCGTTTGTTGTTCGAATATCACCCATGCAACGAAACCATCCAAACGCACGAAGCCCCGCATGGAAATGCGGGGACCTGAATTCCAGTCGCGGAGCGACACCTCGCCGTTGTATTTGTTTTTTGTTCGATAATCACGACGCGAATCAAACAGCAAACGGCGAGGACTCGCTGCGCGATGGTTGTCAGGTCCCCGCATGGAAATGCGGGGCTCCGTGCGTCGTGCTGATTTCGGTTCATGGGTGTTGTTCGAAGAGCACGAGTCACCTGCTCTCCTGCTCTAGCACTGGGCAATCCTGGTTGCCCAGTGCTTACTCCTCGCCTGCCGCCAGGGATGCCACTTGTTGAGCGGGTATGCCGATGTCGACCACCTTCACCCTGCCGGTGAATGGTTGCGATGCGGGGTTTTCGAAGCCCTTCTTCGACGCCAGCATCGTGACGGTGAGTTGGGCCTTGACCGTTGGCTTGCCGGGGATGCCGCTGTCGCAGTCCAGTCCGGTGGGTATGTCGATTGCCACCACTGGCCGGCGGGCCGAGTTGACTGCCTCCACCGCCTCCAGCATCCAGCCGCGAAGCTCGCCGGTAACGCCCGTGCCGCCGATTGCATCGACAACAACGTCGTATTCGCCAAGTTGGGCAAGTGCGTCGGTTCCCTGGCGGATGTCGAAGCTCAGGGCGATCAGGATTTGCAGGTTGGTGTCTGCGTCGCCGCGCACCTTTTCTTGCGGGGCGCACAGGAACACAGCAACGCGGTGGCCGCGGACGGCCAGATGGCGGGCGATGACGAATCCGTCGCCGCCGTTGTTGCCCGCCCCCGCAACGATTGCGATTGTTGCCGGCTTCTTGTCGAGAACTGCCTCGATCTCGTCGGCTGCGTTTCGCCCGGCGTTTTCCATAAGGACAACGCCCGGCACGCCCAGTTCGATTGCGGCACGGTCTATGCCGCGAATCTCGTCACGTGACAGTGGCCTCATCTCATCGCCGAATGTCGGATTGGAATGTGAAAAAGTCTGAACAGTTGAGCAGGTGATCAGGAGACGGCAGGCGAAGCACAAACCAGTAGTGCAATGCCTACAGGTTGTTCATTGTGTTCTCTACTGCTGCTACTCTGCGAAGTACGCTACGAAGCACGAGTCACCTGTTCTACTGCTCGCCTGCTCTGGCACCGTGAAATCTTTATTGCACAGTGCTTAGACCAGAACCTGGTCAACCGCCGCCTTGAGGTCTTTCTTCTGCTGGAGGCCGACGAACTTTTTGACGGCCTGGCCGTCCTTGAAGAGGATGATCGTCGGAATGGCGCTGATGCCAAACTTCATGGAAATGCTGCGGTTGGCATCGGTATCAACCTTGCCGACCTTCAGTTTTCCGGCGTATTCCGCCGCGATTTCCTCGACGGTAGGCGCAAGCATCCTGCACGGCATGCACCACTCAGCCCAGAAATCGACAAGGGCTGCGACTCCGTCCTGGAGAATTTCATCTTCGAAGGTATCGTCGGTTAGTTCCAGCACGTTCTTTGAACTCATCAGGAAAGCTCCTTTTTCCTTTGTTCATTCTATGCCGGCAATCGTAGGCTGGCGCACAGCGGTTGTCAACAACGGGAAACCAGCCCGGCATCGTACGCTCATACGCATACCACCCATGAACCAAACCAGCACGACGCGTCATTTCTACTGATCACCTGTTCTCCTGTTCTCCTTTCCCGGCCGAAGGCCGTGCGGGGACCTGACGACCTTCGCGCAGCGAATCCTCGCCGTTGTATTTGTTGTTCGAACAACACCCATGAATCGAAATCAGCACGATGGACGAAGCCCCGCATGGCAATGCGGGGACCTCACTTTAGGAGCGGAGCGACACCTCGCCGTTGTATTTGTTTTTCGTTCGATAATCACGACGCGAATCGAACAGCAAACGGCGAGGATTCGCTGCGCG
>JAAYCO010000057.1 GCA_012729725.1 Planctomycetota bacterium | reverse complement strand
TGCTAAAAATGCTGTTCGTCACAGTGGCCTGCGGGCCGATGGCCATTCGAAACATGGCTGCATGAGTAGTATCGGTCGAGTCCACGCTTACGACAGTGCATTCAAACCGGTTGCCAGTCTCATTGATCGGATCGAACGTCTTCGCAACGCCCGCACTTTCGTCCGCCCTGATGTTTGCATACGCCCAACTTGCTGGGCCGTGCATCCTCGCCATGTTGTTCTCGACAGTCATCGAGCAACCCCCCGCCACGTAGGTGTTGGCCCATTCGGGCAAAGTGGATATCGAGACACCCGTAGTTCCCGCAAAACCACTTTCAAAAATCGTGGCCGACCTGGCTACGCCGACAAATGTCATGCTGACAAGCGCCACCAACCAGACTGCAATGCGTACCTTCGTCATAACCTTCTCCTTTTGGGTTCATGTGTACGACACTGTTTCGAATGCGGCCGCTCCGTACCGAGTTCTCAATCAAACCAACAGAACTAGTCTTCCCGAAATGCTCGACAGTACTTTTACCAAGATATTGCACCCTCGTCAAGTACAAAATGAAGAATTGAATTGTAATTCGCATTTGTGGGCCAAATACGCCCTTTTTTGCAATGCCAATCCGGCCCGCGTGAATGATTCCCAAAAAGAAAATGAACAATTGAGAAAGTTTGCGCGTGACAGTGAACAAATGGTATGTTACTATACTGCAAGATGCTCGCGGCACGCATTTTGGAGAGCGACATGTTTATTGATGAGTCGAAGACACTTAGGGCAATGCCAGGCCAATCCCGCAAGGGCGCGCAAAGCAACATGCTGTACCTTCGTGTGCGCGAAAGCATCTTGCGCGACCTTATCACCGGCAACTACGTCTCGGGCCAGAAGTACCTTACGGAAACAGAATTAGCCCAGAAGCTCAAGGTCTGCCGCAACACCGTTCGCAAGGCGGTAAGCGGGCTTGAAAGAGAAGGCTATCTCTCGCGCCATCGCAGGGTTGGCACTATCGTAAGAAGCCCCCGCCCGGCCGCAAAGGCCCCAACAGAGGGCAGCACCGAAGTCGCCACGCGTCAGAGGCTCATTCTTGTGCTTCCCAAATGGAACGACTCGGTCGAAGGCTTCTATACCGGCAAGCTGTTGCAGGCGATATCCTCGCCGCAGTTGGAGCCAAGATTCTCGCTTGAGGTTCGCCATTACAACGACCCGGTGCGCAAGATCGAGACGGAAGACACCCCTGTCGTCATCATCGACCCGGACATCGCCTTCTACTGGGATCTGCTTGAGATGGCCAAGGCGGGCAGGCGGATAATCGTCATCGAGCCGCGTCAGCCCATGCACGGCATGGTCAACTTGTACTCGGACAAACGCGGCGTGGTCTGCGATGCGGTCAAGAAGCTCTACCAGATGGGCCACCAGGCCGTGGGCATTATCAACCACTGCCTGAACCACCTTGATTTCGAACGGGCGCTGCTGGGATACATCGATGCCCACCGTGAGCTGGACCGCCCCATTCCCACGCACGGCATCCTTCAGATGAGCGCCTCTGGCAGCGCGCCGATGGTGCCCGATGTCCGAAGCGTCTCCGCGTGGATCTGCACGTTCCTGGGTTCGTTCAACTATGTTGCCCAGCAGGCCCGCCAGGAAGGGCTTTCGATTCCCGACGATGTCTCTCTGTTATCTCTCGACGATCCGGGCGACGTTGTGGTCGCCTCGGTGGGCTGCAAGGTTTCGGTTGCCGCCAGCGACCCCGCCGCTGCCGCAGCCATGATCCACAACTACGTTAACGATTGGCGCGACGACCGTCGTGGCACAATGACGTATATCCCAACCGTCTGGATCGACCGCGAATCGATCCGCCCGCCCAGGCCGCGATGAGCCATGATGATTTGAAACCTCTTGCAATTCGTGCGCTTCGCTGCGCATGATGCATTCAGTTGCTGAAAACCCATGCTTGATTCCAAGGCTTAAAAAGGAGGCCTTAAAGTATCATGCCGAGTAACGTGAATCGGCCCGCTGGTGCTCTGCGCATCGGCTGGGCTCAGGCGGACATCACCCCCAGCAAACCTGTTTTTCTGTGCGGCCAGTTCTGCTGCCGCCTGTCAGAGGGCGTGGACGATCCGCTCACCGCGACCGCCATGGCCATCGACGACGGCGCCGACCATGTTGTGTTCGTCAGTTGCGACCTCGTGATGATACCCAACCGCTTCCGCGACGACGTGCGGCAGGCCATAGGCGACAAAGCCCCGGGGCTGGACGTGCGCAAAGTTGTGCTGAACGCCACTCATACGCACACGGCCCCGTCGATACTGGACGACCACATATTCTGGGACGACTTTGACCAGACCGGCAGAATGCTTGGCCTTGAGGCCATGGGGATCAGGGAATACTGCCGCTTTGCGGTGGACCGAATCGCCGCCGCGGTCGCTGAAGCCTGGAACGGCCGGGGCGATGCACAAATCGCCTTCGGCATGGGCTACGCCGTGGTCGGCCACAACCGCAGGTGGGTCAACGTTAACGGCGTTTCGCAGATGTACGGCAATCTCGACACGCCGCTGATGAGCCACATTGAAGGCTATGAAGACCATTCAGTCGGAATAGTGGCCGCAAGGGATGCCGCCGGCAGAATGACTGGGCTGATCGTCAACATCGCCTGCCCCTCCCAGAGCCGCGAAAGCCAGTGGGTGGTCACTGCCGATTTCTGGCATGTGGTTCGCGTCGAGCTTCGCAGCCGCCTTGGCAAGGATCTGTTCGTCCTGCCGCAGTGCAGCGCCGCCGGCGACCAGGCCCCACGCCAACTGTACGACAAGAAGGCCCGCAACCGGATGATCGAGCTTTCAGGCCGCACCGAGTGCCAGGAACTTGGCATGCGGATCGTCAACGGCGTTATGTCCGCCCTTGAGGTGCTGGGCGATCACGTGGACGGGGCCGCCCCGCTGTCACACAGCATCGAGACGATGGATCTGCCGCTCAATCTCATCTCGGCAGAGGAGGTCGCCGATTCGCTTAACCAGGCCAAGGAGCACCGCGCCACTTATGAGCAGGAAATGGCCAAGCTGGAGGCCGATCCTTCGCTGAAGAACCAGCCCAGGTGGTATTACCATGTAACTCACCACCGCAATCGCATGATCTGGTTCGAGGCGCTCGCCAAGCGGCGCGATTGGCAGCAGGCAAACAAGGACAAGGGCTATCACTGCGAGCTTCACGTGGTGCGGCTGGGCGAGATCGCCTTCGCGACAAACCCTTTCGAGTACTACCTGGACTACGGCATACGCATAAAGGTCCGCAGTCCGGCAACGCAGACATTCCTGGTTCAACTCGCGGGCGAGTCTACGTACGTTCCAAGCGAACGTTCCGTCGCCGGCGGCGGTTACGGTTCCATGGCCGCCAGTTGCGACGTCGGCCCGGAGGGTGGAAAAATACTGGCCGACAAGACGCTTGAGCACATCGCCGCGTTGTGGCGGTAGCGGCTATTCGACCACTGAAACCAGGACGGTCGATTCGCGATAGTGTTCTTTACGATTGCTATCGTAAAAAAGAACCTTCACCCTCAGCCGATAGTCGCCCAAAGGCCAGCGGGCGGTGTCGAGCCGGATATTCTGCCTCAGATTACTGCCGCTCACGGTCCTGGACAGAAACTGGAAGTCGGTGACATAGTAACTGTGGAACTTGGCATCGCCTTCTTCCCACGTCTTCCAGCCCATGTTCTTGCAGGCCTTGGGCACGTCCCGCTTATATGCGCCAACACAATAAGCGGCTGCGCTGAACCGCCCGCTGTCATACGAGGCAGTGAGAAGCAATGGCTCGCCCGCGCGCACGATGCTCTT
>JAAYCO010000056.1 GCA_012729725.1 Planctomycetota bacterium | reverse complement strand
TGCACGTAATTGGAACGTGCGTTCTGGTAGACGCCAAAGCCCCGGTCGGCAAGTTCCGCCAGGAAGGCCGAGTTATCGAAGCCGAATCTTTCTTTCAGCACATCGCTACGGCCGTAGCCGTCAAGGACGATGAAGTAGATGTCCGGCAGGGGGCCTTGAGCAGCGACTCGCTCGTCGGCGAAAGGCGGCTGGGCTTGTGGGCGGCGTATGTAGCCCAGACCAATCTGAGCCGCCATCACGATCCACATGACGCCAACGACAACGGCAGCAGCCTTGGAAACTCTCGCCCCGGCCGTGGCTGGCTGAATCTTCATCCTTAATATGAAGTAACCGCCAATTATCGCCGGCGGGATGAGAATCAACGCGGCGATCTTCTTGCATCCCAGCGACAGGGGCCCCACATGCAAGATTGCCCCGTCCAGCACAGCCCAGAGGTTCCCGAACGAGAAAGCGAGCAGTATCCACAGGCTTATCAGCAAACCTGCCTTGTGGGCGTTTCGCAGGATGGTCTTCGCAATGAAGGCCGCAAGCGAGCAGCCAATTGCCATCGCAACAGCCGGCCTGATCATCGCCGACATCGGATATTCGCCCATGTTCCGGTGGTACAGAAACAACACCTGCCAGCAGCCCAGCAGCGCCGGATGCGCCAGCCAAAATGGAAAACCTGCTCGTGTTGGTGAAGACTGGCGGTTCATCGTTTCGTCATAAGGTAGATGCTTCTGGGCCCGTCGCCGACGCGCTGCGACCGCTCGATCGCGAACCGTCGCGAGAAGACGCTCTCGAATCGCTCAGGCGTGTAGGAATCGAAGATATCTGCCCGCATCGAGAGCATCCTGACGACCTGCGGGTCGTCCTTGGGCACGAATTCGATGATCAGCGCCGAGCGGCAGATATCGCCGAAGAAATCGCAGATGCTTTCCAGCGGTATGTTGTTGGCGATTGCAAGATGGTGAACCAGCGCCAGCGCAAGGACGGCGTCGGCGGGGCCTCTGGCCGTCAGGGAATCGCGCTCGGCGAGCGCCCAACCCAGCGGGGGGCTTGGATTAGTCGCATCGCACACCAGCGGCAACAGGTTGCCGCGGCCGCTACGGAGCGCATCGAGGTAGTTCCGCTGCACCGCCTGGTGGTCGATGTCGAAGGCGACCGTATACGCCCCGGCCTCGCAGGCCACCTGGCTGAACCTACCGGTGTTCGCCCCGATATCCCAAACGACGGCGGGGGCCTTGGACGAGAGATAGTCCGCAACTATCCTGATCTTCTGATCCATCGCCGCGGCGTCATATGAAGTATTGTCGTAGTAATCGGTCCACTCGCCGCTTGACTCATCGGACTTCAGCGATAGCACGGCGCTTCGCAGGCTCTGGACCAGGGCCTCAAGCGCGTTTCGCGGCAGTGTGCGGGTGTTTTTTGAAGATGCAGCCGCCCCGCCGGAGGAGAATTTTTTCACGAAATATGCATGCATATGAAGGTGCGACAGCAATCCCATTTTCAGACGGCTGCGTTTGGGCAGCAGCTTTGCGGCAAGGTCAAGCGGCACGCCGTCAAGATGCGTCCTCAGCAGAGCCGCAAGACGCGCATCTCGCATGCTCATCAACGCCAGCGGCGCAAGGAAATGCCGGCAGAACTGCCCATACGCCGCCCAGGGCACGTTCGCCTGACGCCTCGCGAAGGACAGCGTGTCGATGAACACGCACCGCGGGCCGACGAACTGCACGTTGTACGCACTGGCGTCCTTGAGGCACATTCCCCGCGCCAGTGCAGCCTGTTGCACGTCCAGCGTCAGCAAAGCGGCTGCCCTCATCTGTTCAAAACACCATTCGTAAGGATACGAGATGAAAGGAATCTCTCTGGGCCTGATGAACCGGAGTTCATCCGTCGGAGCTTGCGGAGAAGCCGCCTCCTCGTGCGGGATCAGCTTACCGGCGGCGCAGAGTTCCTCGTAGAGGCCGCTGGACATAAGCATGCTGTAATCGTCGAGGCCCTGGGGCGCGATGCCGCGGTACAGCACGCCGTCACGGCGAAACATCCGCCCGGCCGGATCTCTGAACGAACCTTTGACCTCGTTGATACCGGTCACTCTGGGCCATCCTGTTGTTCGGAAGGTCGATTGGCCCTGGACTTTGAGAACAGCCTTCGCCCAAAGCTCACGAGGTTGCGCCAGTATATCTTCAGCGCGAACGAGCACCCCAGAACCGCGCCCAGCAGCAATTGAAAGAAGTAGCTGCCGCTGCCGGGATCGAGGTACGCCATGGCGGGGTCCGTCATCACTAACAGGGCGATGGCGGCAACAAGCGCCGGCACGAGCAGGGATTGTGGTTTCATGGCTGCACCTTGAGACCTATTATCGGCCAAGGGGGCCGCCTGACACAAGGCCAACGGTTGCCGGGCGTGGGAAGTTACCCAGCAAACCGGAATGCCGACCCGGGCGAGAGACCGTTAATCCGCCTGGTTTTGAATATAACACAACGTCCGATAATGTCTCTTATGTGGTGTTAGGCAGGGCAGGCAAGGCGTTTTGGCGGGTTTTGCCCAAGAGCATCTACAGGGAGCGGACAACCTTAAGCCCAAGATCGTCCAGCATCTGCCGATCATCCCCTGTGCCTCTGCCGGAAGTCGTTAGGTAGTTGCCAATCATGCAGCTTGTCGCGCCGGCGTAAAAGATCCAGCTCTGCATGTCTCGCAGGATCGTCGCCCTGCCTCCGGCGACCTTGACGTCCGTCGTCGGCAGCGCCAGCCGGAACAACGCGATGATCGTCAGCGCCTCCATCGGCGTCAGCGGTTTGGCATCGGCAAGAGCCGAGCCCCGAATCGGGTGAAGAAAGTTGATGTTGACCGACGCAGGCTTTACCGTGTGGCGCAGTTCCATTGCCAGATCGACTCGGTCTTCCCAGGTTTCGCCGATTCCGAACAGACCGCCGCAGCAGATCTCAAGCCCTGCATCCCTGGCGGTTTCGATGGTCTTGAGCCTGTCGTCGTATGTATGGGTCGTGACAACCTGGGGATAGAACCGGCGGGACGTTTCGAGATTCATGTTGTAGCGGCGCACGCCCGCGTCGACCAGCTTGCGGGCCTGGTCCGGCGTAAGCTCGCCAAGGCCGGCGCACACCCTCAGGCCGCCGTCCTCGAATCTACCATGTTCGTCGCGTAGCCTCCTGGCGGCTTCGAGCACGGCTGACATCTCGGCGTCGAGCGGTCTTCGGCCCGAGTTGACGATTCCCAGACTGGACGCTCCGGCCTGGAGGGCTTCGGCGCCGGCTTGCGATATCTGCGATATGGGCGTTTGTCTGGCCGGCATGTTGCAGGCGACCTGTGCGCACCACTTGCAGTCCTCTGTGCAGCCGCCAACCTTGCCGGGCACGATGCAACACAGCGAGACCCGGTTACCGAAGTGGTTCGTGCGCGCCCGATGGGCCAGGTGAAGAATCGCGTAGGGGTCGCTCTCCGCAAGCGATCCGATCGCAAGCAGATCAGCGCGCGCCAGCCGGGCCCCCACCGAAGCGCGGCTTGATATATGCAGAAATCTAGAATCCATGATTATTATATAGAAGGGGCCGGCGACGTTGCGAAATCGTCATGCCGGCCCGTCATATTAAGGCTTCATGTCAGTTCGAGAAGGTCTTCTCCATCTCGATCGAGTCGATTACTTCTATGGCGTTTGTCGCAACGTTCAGGCCGTAGACGATCATCTTGCCGGTGGGAATGTGGATGACGCACATAGCGTCTCTTTGGTCATTCCATGCGTAAGGCACAAGAATATAGTCGCCTTTGGACACCGAGGTATACCCCGCCTGTGCCGTTTCGTTGCTCAACAGGCTGGCGGTCAGCATCGCCGCCAAAACCACCGCCGAAATCGTCAGGGTAACAATCGCTATGTTCTGTGGTTTGTTCATTTAGTTACTCCCGCGGCGGGCCTACTTGCCGCTGCGCTCCTGGAAGTCGTTCGCCAGTCTTCGCCCTTTCGAGCCGACCATCTTCCGCCGGGCGCGGTCCAGCTTGAAGGCCGCCATCCGCTGCTTGGCAAGGTCGATCACCCACAGGGCGTCATAGTCGCGCTCGATAACGCCCGTAGCGGCCAGATAGTCGGTTTGGCGAAAGACCGCCTGGCCGGTGGCTCTTGGCGTTGAACTCAGCACCAGCGCCGCCCCAAGCGCGATATTGATGCACAGCAGGGCTGTCACGATAGCCTTCTTCATTGTCGTTTCTCCCATTGGTTCACATTCATCAAGACACCCCGGCCGGTGCAACGGTTGGCCTCAGAAGTCAGTCAAGATGCGTTCTACCGGATTTCTTGAACCCCACCAGGCAAATGCCCGCCGTGCCAACCACCGCATACGCCGCCGTCGCCAACCAGCTATCAGGCTCGGAGGGTTCGGCGACAAAACCGTCGGTGTTCAAAGCGCCAGCCGCCGGTAAGGCCGCGGCCGCAAGAAGCACAACCGTTACGATGGCAAATTTCAGCAACCTCATTGAGCACATCCTCTTGCGCCCCCTGCCCGGGGGCTTACTAAACTATAACCCCCCCACCGGCCGCACACAACATCAAACATGGCGTTGGCGCTAGAGCCCCAGAAAGTCCTCGACCGGCCTGGCCATGCCCGCAAACACTGCCGAAGACACAGTGATGGTGCTCCACTTTGCGCTTCTTGGATGCGCCGCTTCAACATACTCGTTAAGGCCGACGCAGACGAACGCGTAGGCACTGTCTTTGAATATGTGAACGTCGCTAAACGGCCCGCCCGACGGGCTGCCCATCAACATGTAGGCGAACACCAGAACCGGTGCAAACCCGCCGCCAAAAACGTCCCGCCATAGGCCAAGGCCCTCAACGTCCTGCCTGGTGATCCAGTTTTCCCAGGCCTTCGGCCCCCGCCGCGGGCCACCATGCAGCTCTCTACCGGGAAAACGCCGGCCCTTGACGTCAACAAGCAGATTGGGGCCGGAGTTGCTGTACACTAAAAAGTCGAAGCTCTTGATCGTTACGTCGGCGAAGATAGCCTTCCTCGCCTCGTCCACGGCCACGTACGGCAAGCCCTTGGCCCGAAGGTAATCTTCAAACGCCGCCTCGTAATGAACGTTCCTGTTGGCCAGTATATAGCCCCTGCTGCGCCTGGGCCGTCGCCCCGGCGCAGCATATATATCAGGCTGCGTCAGATGCTTGCAATGTCTAACTGCCTTGCCGCGCGAGTCTCGTCGAGCCTGCCCACCGGCATCGTTGTGGGGCAGGCCTTGAGCGACTCGGGATTCTCGGCGGCGATGCGGGCGATGTCGATCATCGCGTCACAGAACTCGTCGATGGTTTCGAGGCTCTCAGTCTCGGTGGGCTCGATCATCATCGCCTCGGGCACGATCAGCGGAAAGTAGATCGTCATGGGATGGAAGCCCCGGTCGATCAGCGCCTTTGCAATGTCGAGGGCGTGAACGCCGTTGGCGGCCTGGCGCTTCGCCGAGAACACAACCTCATGCTTGCACACCTGGTCATAAGGCAGATCGTAGTAATTCTTGAGCCTGTGCCGGATGTAGTTGGCGTTAAGCACCGCCGTTTCCGAGACGTCGGCAAAGCCGTCGCAGCCCAGCCTGAGAATGTATGCATACGCTCGAAGAATGATGCCGAAATTGCCGTAGAACGGCGCCACCTGTCCGATGGACTGGGGCCTGTCAAAGTCCGGCTTGAACACGCCTGATGTTTCAGTCACAAGTGGCGCGGGCATGAAGGGCGTAAGCTTGTCGCACACCCCCACCGGGCCTGAACCTGGGCCGCCGCCGCCGTGGGGCGTGGCGAACGTCTTGTGCAGGTTAAGGTGCACGATGTCGAACCCCAAATCGCCCGGCCTGCATCGACCGACAATCGCGTTGAGGTTGGCGCCGTCGTAATACATCAGGGCGTCGGATGCGTGAACAAGGTCGGCGATCTTGCGGACGTTGGGATTGAACAGGCCCAGCGTGCTTGGCGCCGTAAGCATCACGCCCGCGACCGAATCGTCGAGCGCTGAACGGAGGGCTTCGATGTCTATGTCGCCGCTGCGGTCAGACTTGATCGTGCGGACCTCGAACCCGGCGATGGCGGCGGAGGCTGGGTTGGTTCCATGCGCGGTGTCCGGTATCAGCACAACCTTTTTGGCGGTGTTGCCCCTGGCCCGATGGTACGCAGCCATAATTAAAACGCCCGTCAGTTCGCCGTTTGCGCCTGCCATGGGCTGGGTCGTGAAGGCCGCCATGCCGCAGATCTCACAAAGAAGATCCTGCATATGATGCAGCATGGCCAGCGCCCCCTGCGACTCTTTGAGCCCCCCCGCCATCTGCAGAAGCGGGTGCAGGTTTGCGAATCGTGCGTCGGCGGCTATTGCCTCGCACATCTTCGGGTTGTACTTCATGGTGCACGAGCCAAGCGGATAGAAGCCGCTGTCCAGGCCGAAGTTCATGGTGGAAAGCTGCGTGTAGTGGCGCACCACGTCGAGTTCGCTCAGTTCGGGCAGTTGTGCTGGCGATGATCGCAGGAGCGTTGGGTCGATCTTCGCCTGTGGGACGCCCGCGGGGGGCAGGTCAACGCCTTTTCGGCCGGGGATGGATTTGTCGAACACAAGTTTCATAGTACGCCCTCCATCGCGGCGGCCAATTTGTCGATGTCATGCGGGCTGTTCTTCTCGGTCACCGCCACAAGCAGACAGTTGTCCATGCCTTTGAACATGTCCCCCAGAGGCATTCCGGGCGAGATGCCCTTGGCCACCATGGCTCGCGCCACTGTGTCGGCGCGGGTCGGCAACTCGATGACGAATTCGTTGAACACCGGCGATTGGGGGAACTTGACGCTGACGCCTTTGACGGCGGAGAGCTTGTTCATTGCATACGCGGCCCTGTCTCGGCAGATGCTTGCAAGCTCCACCAGGCCGCTCTTGCCCATAAGGCTCAGGTATATCAGGCTCGTCAGTGCGCACAGACCCTGGTTGCTGCAGATGTTGCTGGTGGCCTTTTCCCGGCGGATATGCTGCTCTCGCGCCTGAAGCGTCAGCACGAAACCTTCCCTGCCCGAGCCGTCAACCGTCCTGCCGACGATTCTTCCGGGCATGCGGCGCACGTGGGTCTTGCGCGTCGTCATCAGGCCCAGGTACGGGCCGCCGAACGACAACGGCATGCCAAGCGACTGGCCTTCTCCCACTGCAATGTCGGCGTCCATTTCGCCAGGCGACTTGAGCAGGCCAAGCGATATGGGGTAAACGGAGAGTATGAACAGCGCGCCATGCGCATGAGCCGCCTTGGCGACGTCGGAGTAATCGTCAATCGCGCCGAAGAAGTTCGGATTTGCCGCAACCACCGCCGCCGTTGAATCGTCGATTGTCGCCAACACGTCGCGCCGGTTCATTCTGCCGTCGGCGGCGTCAATCGTTTCGATCCGTATGTCCAGATTAGCGGTGTAAGTTGTCAGCATCGCTCGATAGATGGGACTGACGGCTGAGTCGATGATGACCTTGTTTCTACCCGTGATGCGAACGGCCATCATTACCGCTTCAAATATGGCGGTTCCGCCGTCATACAGAGATGCGTTGGCGGCCTCCATGTTCATCAGCCTGCACAGGGCGGACTGGTATTCGAATATCGACTGAAGCGTGCCCTGGCTGCGTTCGGGCTGATATGGCGTATAGGCTGTATAGAACTCGCTTCTGCCCACAAGCGCGGGCACTGCGGCTGGGATGAAGTGGTCGTAAAACCCCCCGCCCAGAAACGAGATACCGGGCTGATTGTTTCGCCGGGCCAGGCCGTCGATGCGCTGGAGGGTTTCCAGTTCGCTCAGGCCGGGGGCGATGTGCGGAGCACCGCATCCAAGATCCTTTGGCATATCCGCGAACAACTGCTCGCGGGTCATGCCGATGGTCTTGAGCATCTGCTCGCGCTGCGAAGCACTGTGGGGCGTGTAGGGCATCTACAGGCTCCCCAGCAGGTCGGCGTACTTCTTGTCGTCCATCAGGTTGGCCAGATCGGCAGCGTTGTCGAGCTTCATCTTGAAGATCCAGCCTTCGCCGTAGCAATCATTGGTGAGAATGGCCGGGTCGTTGGCGAGGGCCTCGTTCACCTCGACCACCTTTCCGCCCGCCGGCGAATAGACGCTGGCGGCAGCCTTGCACGATTCGATCGCGCAGGCCTCATCGCCCTGCTTGAGTTGCTTGCCCACGGCCGGCAGGTCGATGAAGGTCAGGTCGCCGAGGGCCTCGCTGGCGTGCTGGCTTATGCCGACCGTGGCGACATCGCCTTCCAGTTTGATCCATTCATGCTGTTCGCTATACAACAGTCCGCTGGGAATGCTCATTTCACTGCCTCCTGTATGTTTGTTCTGCAAGTCCCGTTCTTGTACATGGGCTTGGACGCAACGGTGACATCCATGTCCGCTCGTTGCGTTCTTACGGTAAGTATGGTTCCTTCGTCCCACAGACCGCGTTTGACGTAGCCCAGGCCTATGCTGGCCTCGATGCTGGGGCTGTAGGCGCCGCTGGTGACTTCACCGACTACCTCGCCTTTGTGCAGGATCTGGTCGTGCGTTGACATCTTCCTGCGTGTATCGCAGGTGAGCGCCACGAGCCTTCGCGACGCGCCGTGCCGCTTGATTTCGTCCAGCGCCGCCGAGCCGACAAACTCGTGCGTGTCGCACATCAGGCGCTCCATGTCCGCCTCGATGGGGTTGACGAATTCGCCGATGTCCTGGCCGCTGAGGTTGTATCCCATTTCCAGGCGGAGCAGATCTCGCGCCCCCAGCCCCGCCGGTTTGACATCAGGATGCTCAAGCAGCGTCTGGGCGATTTGAATCAGGTCGTCGCCGGATGCACAGATTTCATATCCAAGTTCGCCGGTGTATCCACTGCGCGTGATGATGGCGGGTTTGCCCATGCAGCGCGTGCGAAAACCGGTGTAGAAACGCAGCGAGGAAAGGTCATCTTCAACGTGCGGGGCGAGAATTGAATACGTCATCGGCCCCTGAAAATCGATTTTGCCCCATTTCTCGGTCTGATCGACGATCACCGTGTCGGCGCTTAGGCGAGAGGATATCCATTCGAGATCGCTATGCCTTGGACCGGCGTTGACGCACAGCATGAACTCCTCGGGGGCTAGCCTAAGCAGGATGGAATCGTCCAGTATCGACGCCTGCTCGTTGAGCAGCAGCGCAAGTCGGCATTGCCCGATCCGCATTTTGCGGGCGTCCCGTGTCAAGAGGCCCGCCAAGTCGTCGGCTGCCTTTGGCCCGGTTAGCAAAAACTGCCCCATGTGGCTGGTGTCGAAAAGACACGCAGCCTTGCGGCAGCACCGGTGTTCAGCAATTATGCCTTCGTACTGCACCGGTAGCAGCCAGCCATGGAAGTCTACAATCCTGGCCTGAAGGCGAACATGCAGATCATGGAGGAGAGTTTTCTGTGACAAAGCAATCTCGCTTTCATCGGACCTTGAACGAGAAGTCTCGTCATGGCCGAAAATGCAAAAGCACGGCGACCTAGCACCGCCGTGAACAATTCTTCAATAATAGCTTCCGAGTCCGGCGTCAATAATTAAATGGACCAGGCGGCGCTTTGTTCTTTGGTGGAGGCGACGGTGGGCCTACCGAGCCGAAGCGGCGATGATCGCCGCCCCAAGCGCCCCCGTCAGTTGCGGCTGGGACGGCACGACAACTTCAACCCCCAAAGCGCGCGAGAGCATATTGCTCATATTCGCCACCATGGCCACGCCGCCTGTGAATACAACCGCCTTGCGCAATCTGCCCGACATCGTAGTGAGTCGGCTGGCGATAGCCTTCTGCACACCCGCGAGAATCTCGTCCGTCCCAGCGCCGCCTGCAAGCAGGCCGATTATCTCGGTCTCGGCGAACACAACGCACGTGCTGCTGATCGGCAACGGCTTTACGTCAAGCGCCGATAAACCGTCAAGCTCATGGATGTCCTTGCCAAGCCGGCGCGCCACAAGTTCCAGAAACCTGCCTGTGCCGGCAGCGCACCTGTCGTTCATGACGAAGTCGCGGACTGTCCCATCCGGTTCAAGATGCAGAACCTTGCTGTCCTGTCCGCCGATTTCGATAACCGTTCGGGCGTCGCCATGAAGATGATGCACGCCGCGGGCATGACAGGTGATTTCGGTGACGGCGACATCGGCCTCGATTACGGATTCGCGTGCGTAGCCCGTTGCGACAACGCCGCCCACGTCCTTTGCCGAAAGCCCCTGCCGCTCCAACAGCGATGCAAGCAGTTGTGACGCGATGGCCTGATGCCCGACGCCCTGATCGACAACTCCCGAATCAATAACCCGCATGCCCAGGCCGTCAAGCAGCACCGCCTTTACGCTACGTGAACCCGAGTCGACGCCGGCAAATATCATCCCTCTTCGACCTCCATCAGCAACGCTGATTGCGGGATCTGACTGTCTCAAACATCGCTTGCAGCCGGACCTTTATTCGCGCGGAGTCCGAAGGCGAATAATCAGTCTCTATTCGCAGATACGGAAGATTCAGCTCTTTTGCAAGGTCGCGTATGAAATATGACTCAACGTCGTAAGTCAGGCACGCTTGCCAGACAAGATCCACAATGCACTGCGGGCGATACTGCTTGACCAGCGAAGCCATGGTATCGCGGCGACGAGCGTTGGGTGTCATAACCGAGCAATGCAGGCCGAAGTACTTCCTGGCCAGCGCGTCGATCGGGTCGCCGCTTGTATCAACGTCATCCAATACGGGTTTCAGACCGGTGCAGTTTTCAGTGCAGACGACGAGCCCGCCGCTGGTTTCTATGATATTCACTACTCGCTCGGCGCCATGCACGGTGGGCACACCTGTCAGCAGCACTCGAACGGACTTCTTCGCCGCCCCTTGCATCGAGCTGAACATGCCGATTGCCCTGTCATACTGCTCAAGATCGGAGGGTATGCCCGAAATGATGCTCTTAAGCCCAAGCAACTGCAAACCCGTAATAGGCGGATTGTCGCTCTCCATAAGGGCGGCGAGTTTGCGTTTCGCGCTGCGTTCGCGGTTCATCACCTCGATGGCGTGGCGAATGCAGTTGTCGCTGATGTTCACGTTGAATCGTTTGTTAAGGGCGTCTTTAAGGCGGACAAGCTCGGCGCGCCAGTAAGCCAGCGCCTCGGGGCAGTCCTGCCTGTGCGGCAGTTCGAGAATGTGCATCTTGCGGGCCATGCCCATCAACTCGTACATCTTCTTCTTGCCGTCGCAGGTGGTCTCGCCAACTATCAGGTCGGCCATCGCCAGAAACGGGTTTGAGTTCGCGGCATGATACCCGAACGTGCTTTTGATCAGCGGGCAGAGGTTTGTCGGGAGAGACTCCTCGGCGGCGGGTATGGTGTCGGCGCTGCCTCCGCAGAGGCACACGGGCAGAGCCCCCGCGGCCATGATCAGCTCGCGCGGCGTGTACTCGCACATAATGCCGACGATTGGCTTGCCGCTTTTCTTTGCGGCAGTGGCGTATTCAAGGCAGTTGCCAATCATGCCCTCGAAGTAGGTGATCGGGCAGGATGACGCGCTGCTTGAGCCACCCGAGCAACATGAGCCGGCGCCGGCCGATGAACAGCATTCACTGCTCATAGTTTCTCCTTGGCTGGTATTACACCCCATCTGTACGGAACGGCTATGGATACTTCGCAAGCTCTATATATCCACGTTACCCCTGATCACGCAAGCGGGCAAACTGAATCAGCCCGATTTTCTTATCACCAGCTTGTGCTGAAGCACAATCTGTTTTAACGGAGCCTCGCGATTAGCCAATCGGAACTTGACCAGTTCGCTCCCCGCCGCAGCCAGCTTGCTGATGGGCTGCTCGATAGTCGTGAGCGGAATCTGAAGCATGTCGGCCCAGGGGAAATAATCGTATCCGATAACCGCCAGATCGTCCGGGCAGCGAATACCCAACTCGCTGATTTTGTGCAGAAAGCTCACCGCCAGCGGCGAATCGCCGAATATTACGGCCGAGGGCTTGTTGCCGGTCCGAACGGCGTGCACTGCCGCATCAACAAGCTCATTACTCCGCGGAAGGCCGCTCAGGACCATGGGGATTGCGCCGGCCTCCTGAATCTCCGAAACGCACCGCGCGCCGAATGTGGAGTTGATCGCACTGGCGACCAGTATTCTCTGGTGCCCCGTCTGGACGAGCCGCTGCACTCCCAGCGACGCTCCTTCGGCCCTGGACAGCGCAACGTAATCCGCCTTGAGTTCCTTGTCCGGCTCGTTGCCGACATAGATGCATGGAATTTGCCGGTTCCACTGCGGGAAGCTTGCTCGCGCCTCGCATATTACGACCAGCGCCTCGACCTGCATTTCCTGGAATGTTCCCATCCATGGCGAAGAGCTCCACCCCCCCGCCTGTTGCGAACCCACCCCAAGCACCGGGCGATACTCAGCGGTGTGCAGTGCGGCCAGCAGCGATTCGAGCAACTCAGAGCGCACGGCGTCTTGTATGGCCCGCGCATAGACGCCAATCATGCCGCTGCGGCGGGTAATAAGATTGCGAGCTGCCAAGTTAGGCACATAGCCAAGCCGAGAAGCGATGGACTGAATCTTATCCCGCATAGCTTCTGAAATGCGAGACGAGTTGCGCATTGCGAGGCTGGCGGTGTTGCGGGAACAGCCCGCCTTGTCGGCAATGTCCTGAAGCGTAACGATGGTGTCTTGTTTAGCACTCATGTTGCCTCTTGAAAAAAATGCACAAATCTGGGCTAATCATACTTTACTTCAGAAAGTCTGGAGTTACAATAGGTGTATTATCGGTAATACACCAATAGTGGAAGAAACACTAGTGGGAGATACAAGATGCGAATTGGGATCATTGGAGCTGAGAATTCACACACAGCGGCAATTGCCAAGACTATCAACGTAGACAAGCTCGTTAAGGGCTTCACCGTTGACTACGTCTGGGGCGAGACGACCGAGTTCGCCAAGGCAGCCGCCGAAAAGGGAGCAATCCCTAACATCGTTGCCGATCCAAGCGAGATGCTGGGCAAGATCGACGCGCTTATCGTCGATCACCGCCACCCGAAATACCACCTTGCTCCCGCCCTGCCGTTTGTCCGAAAGGGAGTGCCCACGTTTATCGACAAGCCCTTCTGTTACCGCAGCGATGAAGGCAAGCAGTTCATTGAAGAGGCAAAGAAGGCCGGCGCGCCCATTACTTCGTTCAGCGTGCTGCCCCACCAGAAGTCCTTCGCTCGCTTCGTAAAAAAGCTGCCGACGCTGGGCAATATCCTTGCAGCCGGCACCTACGGCGCCAGCGACCTTGAGAGTCCCTACGGCGGCGTGTTCTTCTATGGAATACACCAGATCGACATGGCGCTGATAGCCTTTGGGTACAACGTCAAATCTGTCGTCATCAGCAAGAACGGCAACGGCAACACCGGCCAGCTCTTCTACGATGACGGCAAGATCGTCACCGTTGACCTGATAACCAAGGGCGCGCCGGGCTTCGGCATTCGGGCACTGGGCGAGAAGGGCATGCTCGCATCGCCTATTCCCATGGATCCCAATGCATATTTGACCGGTATCCGCACGTTCACCAAGATGTTCCGAACCGGAAAAGAACCGGTCAAGCATGAGCACATGCTCAAACCCGTGCTCGTGTTGGAAGCTCTTGAACGCTCTGTCGCAAGCGGCAAGGTCGAGAGCGTTAACAATTGAACAGAGCGCGGCGCGTGGCCGCGTAGTGGTCCTTTGTCAGGGGCGTGGCGCCGGCATCTTCGAGCACTAAGCCGGCGCCACGACCAGGTGATTTATGAGTATTTCGGTGAGTGATCTGGCAATCAACGGCGGCGCGAAGGTTGCGCCCAATGGGCTGACCCTACGCCGGCTGTTCGGCATTGACGAGAAACAGGCAGTCATGGCGCTGTTCGACAGGGTCACCGAGAGTGGCTCGGGCGCGATGGGCTACAGCGGCGTTGAGGAAGAAGCCTATTGCAAGGCGTTCTGCGAGATGCACGGCGGCGGCTTTGCCGACGGCGTGAACTCGGGCACAAACGCCCTCTTCGTGGCGCTTGGCGCAACCGATCCAAGGCCCGGCGCGGAGGTTATCGTTCCGCCAATCACCGATCCGGGCGGGGCTATGCCGGTGACAATGCTCAACTGCATTCCTGTCTCGGCCGACGCTGAAAAGGGCAGCGTCTACAACACAGGGCCCGCCGAGATAGCAAAGGTCATAACCCCCCGCACGCACGCGGTAATCGTCGCCCACATCAGCGGCCTGCCTGTTGATATGGACGGCATTCTCGCTCTTGCGAAAAAGCACAGCTTGTACGTGATCGAGGACTGCGCGCAGTCGCACCTTACGAAGTACAAGGGCCGGCTGGCGGGCACGATGGGACACATAGCCGCCTTCTCGACGATGTTCGGCAAGCAGCATTCCTCCGGAGGCCAGGGCGGCATCGTTTACACCAAAGACGAGCAGCTTT
>JAAYCO010000055.1 GCA_012729725.1 Planctomycetota bacterium | reverse complement strand
TGGGATCCTAGCGAAGCGTATCACGCCCTTTCAGGGCTTGAATGCTGGGCGCACGGCATGCCCAGGGCGTTGCCCTGGGCTGTCATATCGTGCACCTTCGGTGCTCTTGGGCAAGTTAGACGATATCCGGAAAACATGTACGGTGTCGCCAGATTCGTGTCCCCAGATTCGAATCCATTGAGCCCTGAAAGGGCAAAATACGACAGCCCAGGGCGCCAGCCCTGGGATCCCAGACCGTCAAATCCATTGAGCCCTGAAAGGGCGAAATATGACAGCCCAGGGCGCTAGCCCTGGGATCCCACACCGTCGAATCCATTGAGCCCTGAAAGGGCATAATATGACAGCCCAAGGCGCTAGCCCTGGGGAGCGGGACAAACCCAGGGGCACGGGGGGGGCGCCATGCATGTTTTGCCGGAATCCGTTGCAGCAGGCGGGTGGCAATCGCGAGCGGATGCAATGAATGGTCCGCCGGCGGCGTGCAGCCTGGTTGCGGATGAAGTATTATCGTTCTTCCTCTCGTAGCAGCGTGTGATATAATGCTCGGGTGTATGAGCCCAGCGACTCATAACAATTCTTCCGGACGGCGGGCGGCGTGGATTGCGGCAGGACTTGTCATTCTTGCCGCCGTCGCCGGCGGCATGGCGTTTTCAGTCAGGGACGCCTGGCGCAACTGGCGGCGCGTTCTGCTTTACAGCGAGGCAGTGGGAACCGTCATCAAGTATCAGCATTCTTCCGTGACGCTCGACGCAAGACAGCGGCTTGTTCAGGTTCCCGGCAAGATAGTAGTTAAATACGAGGCGCTCGGTGAGACGCAAGTCGCCACCTTCACCGTGCTTGACAGCGCGGGCAGGTACGAAATCGGGCAGAACATCAAGGTTCACTACGACCCTCAGATGCCGTCGCGCGCCGCCATGAGCTTGAGCGTCCATCCCCGTTCCCTCGCGGCAGTGCTTGTGCTGCTGCCATTGGCGGCGGGCGGCCTGTGGCTCATCTGGGCCGGGATGCGGGGGGTGGATCGCTATGGGCTTCTGCCGCCGATGCTGTTGTCCTATTTTCTGTTCTCGTGTCTGGCTGCGGGCGTGCTGCTTTCGCTTATGGACCATCTGACATGGCAGCAGTCGTGGATCCTTGGCGCGGGGCTTGCCGTGCCTGTGGTTCCACTGACTTCGATTCTGGGCGGCGCTGTATTGTCCAACATTGTGCGAGCCAGACGCCAGATCCGCCCGGTGAAATTCGATTTTTCCAGGATGCCGCGGCTGTCCTTGTCATTCATCTTCGCCATGGTGCTGCTGACCGTCATCGTTCTTGGCGGAGTGGCCATGGCGAGCTGGACGTTTATCGAGCAGGCGCGGGCGTACGTCCACGCTCGCGACCGTTACTTGCAGGTGGACGGCACTGTCCTTTCGGCAGCCGTCGGACAGACGGCAGCGACCGCCACCAGCCAGACCGTATTCTACTGGCCCGACATCGCGTATCACTACAGGGTCAACGGCAAGGACTACTGGTCGCGCAGATACTCTGACACCGGCGGCTATTTCGATTCCAGGCAGCACGCGTATCTGACCGCCCTGCGGTACACTCCGCCGGGCCTGATGGTGAACGTCTACTACGATCCGCATGATCCTTCCCGCTCGGTGCTTGAACGCAACCTGCCCGAAGCGAATCTCATGTTGCTGCTGGCGCTTCAGCCGCCCGCCTTGGGCGCGCTGGTGCTGCTTGGAGCGTTGGTCTACATACCGATCCAAAGGCGGGCGATACGCCGGTTCGTGCTTAGCGAGCCCAAGGCGCCATCTTACGTGCCGACCTGGGGCAAGTGGCAGATTGAAGAAGAAGGACTGATCGCCGTGGATCCCATGCCCCGCCGGCTTCCCGCAGCCATGATCTCGTACTGCTTCGCCTGCCTGATCATGTTGCTGATAGGCGCACTGGCGGGCGGGTCGGAGTGGTTCGGCGTGAATGTGCTCGCTTACTCGACGGTGGCGTGCATTTGCGCCGGTTTGCTGGGTTGGCTGCTCGCCGGCCGATGCCGCCCCAACCGGCTGGAAATAGACGCCTCTCACCACACGCTTCGCCTGATGGGCAAGCAGCAGGATGCCGAGGTTGCTTTCGCGGACCTGGCGGCCTACGTGATCGAGCCTGAGGGCATATGGGCTCGGCTCAGGCTTGTCACCACCGGAGGCAGCGAGATTACGCTGCACGAGTTCCGCCCCGCCTGGCCGCTGACGCCATCCGTACACGTCGCCCGCAAGATTGCCGAAGGCCTTCAACAGGCGACAGGTGGCGTTGTTCTGGTTAAAGGCATGGCTGACGAGACGGGCGCGACGGTCGGGGGCGAGTCCAACTGACCCTATGAACTTCCGAGCTTTCTGCCTCCGCACAGGGCTATCGCTATGGCATCGGCGACATCCGGCGGCTGCGGCAACTCATCAAGGCGGAAGAGTGACTGCACGGACCTTTGCATCTGCAGTTTGCTCGCGTGCCCGTTGCCCGTAAGGCTTTTCTTGACGTGTGTGGCCGCAACGTGCCTTACCGCCACCTGGGCCTGCCTGCAAGCCAGCAGAATTATCCCGCGTGCATGCGCCATAAGAATCGACGTGCGGGGGTGCTTGTAGTGGGCGTAGAGCTGTTCAATTACGACAATGTCGGGTTCAAGATCGCCAAGAACGCCGGCAACATCGCTGTGCAATTGAAACACACGTTCGGCCAGTTCGCCTTTAACGGCGGGCCGCAGCGCGCCAGCCTCGACAATCGCGGGCTGTGCAGATCTGCCAAAATCAAGCGCGGCGTAACCGGTTATGTGCAGCCCGGGGTCTATGCCCAGAACACGATATGCTGTTGGTCCAGACGACATGACAGTAGCATAACCAGCGCCCAGGGGCGGTGACAATCGATATACTGGCTTCAATCCCGTCAACGGCGCTGTTTGCCCTGTTTTTGGGAGTTGTTTGGGTGTATTCTATTCACTGGTGGAGCACGCATGATATCGCGAGTAACCGGAATACTGGCGGAAGTTGGCGAAGGATCGGCTCTTGTTGATTCGGGCGCCGGCCTGTGGTACGAGGTGCTTGTGCCTGCGTTCGACATTGAACGCCTTGGCAAGAGCACGTCGCAACACGTCACTCTTTACACGATTCATTATGTTGAGGGCGATCCGTCGCATGGCGTTCAAACGCCTCGGCTGATTGGTTTTCTCACGGACAACGACAGAACCTTTTTCAAGGTATTCACCAGCGTCAAGGGAATCGGCGTTCGCAAAGCGCTTCGGGCGTTAGTACTGCCGATTTCAGAGGTGGCGGCGGCGATAGCGGCAAAGGACGCTCGTCTTCTGGTGACGCTTCCTGAGATAGGCAAACGCACCGCCGATCAGATCATCCTGGAGCTTGCCGACAAGATGGCCCCGTTCGCGGCCGCGACGTGTCCCCAATGCCGCGCGCCGCAGAGCAGTTCGGCAGCCGAGGCCGTCTCTGTGCTCGTGCAGCTTGGCGAGAAACGGGCGGACGCCCTGGCTCTCGTTGAACGCGTGCTGGCGGTGGCCCCCGAAATGGATTGTCCTGAAGCCATTCTTAAACATGCGTACCGGCTGAAGTCGGCGGGAAAGTAGAGCCCTGAAGTATGGCCAGAGAAAGAATGATCTCCAGCATCAGCAGCGGTGAAGAAGAGGAATCCTTCAACATCTCGATGAGGCCCTCCACGCTCGATGAATGCATCGGCGTGGGCGAACTGCTGGAAAAACTCCGTATATCAATAGCCGCCGCCAAAGGGCGAGGCGAGCCGATGGAGCATGTCCTTCTTCACGGGCCGCCCGGCCTGGGGAAGACGACGCTGGCCTACGTGATCGCACGCGAAATGGGAACGTCGCTGAAGGTCACATCCGGACCGGCCCTGACGAGGCCCAGCGACCTTATCGGCCTGTTGACCAACCTGGAAGACCGCGACGTGCTGTTCATCGACGAGATTCACCGTCTGCCTGCCAGCGTGGAGGAGTACGTTTACCCGGCGATGGAGGATTACAAGGTCGATTTCATCGTGGACAGCGGCATGCACAGCAGGACCATCAACATGCCGCTCAAGCCGTTCACGTTGATTGGCGCGACGACCAGGTCGGGGCTGCTCACTCCCCCGCTTCGGACTCGTTTTGGAATTGTTCATCACCTTGATTTCTGGACCGAGGAAGATCTGCTTGCCCGGCTGACGATGTCGGCGCGAATGCTGAAGGTGGAGGCTTCGGATGGTTCGCTCGAGATGCTGGCGGGCAGGGCTCGTGGCACACCGCGAATCGCCAATCGCCTGATTCGCCGCTGCCGCGATTTCGCCCAGGTGAAGGCCGATGGCAGGCTTACGCCTGAAGTGGTGGACGCCGCCCTGAGGCTTGAAGGCATTGATCACATGGGTCTTGATGAATTGGACCGCCGGTTCCTGCGCACCATCATCGACGTGTACAAAGGCGGGCCCGTCGGCATAGAAGCTGTCGCTGCTACTCTGGGCGACGAAACCGACACGCTTGTTGATGTTGTGGAGCCGTTCCTTCTTCAGATAGGCATGCTGGCGAGAACCCGCCGCGGCAGGCTGGCTACAATTAAGGCGTTCGAGCACCTGAACATAAAGTATGTTCCACGGGATGATGCTTCATTGTTCGAGCCGCAATAGCAGCCGCCGAGAATAAACATGCCCACAGGCCGGGCTCTTATAGAAGATGTGAACGAATGCTCAACGCCGCACGGGTCTTGCGCCCTCTGGTGGATGGGGCAGCAGAGTTTCATTCTGAAGATGGGAAGCGTGGTTCTGTATCTTGACCCGTTCCTGAGCGGCGTCGAGGGCCGGCTGGTGGCGCCGATGCTCAAGCCGCAGGATGTGCGGAACGCATCGTTTGTTCTGGGCACTCACGATCATATCGACCATATCGACCGCGGATCATGGCCCGCGATTGCGGATGCCTCGAAGGACGCGGTGTTCGTCGTTCCGGACCTGCTAAGGGAATCGCTTTCGCAGGAGACGGGCATATCCCCCAATCGCTTCGCCGGCCTCAACGACGGGCTTACATACGAGAGCCGCGGCATCAGGATTTCAGCGGTGGCTGCGGCGCACGAGTTTTTGGATCGTGACGATGAAAGCGGGCGCTATCCGTATCTTGGATACATCATTGAAGGCAACGGCTGCGTCGTTTATCACGCCGGCGACACGTGCAGGTACGAAGGTCTTGTCGGCAAGCTGCGAAGATGGCCCATCGGCGCCGCGATCCTGCCGATCAACGGAAGAGATGCCGCCAGGCTGAGGCGCAACATCATCGGAAACATGACTTATCAGGAAGCCGCCGACCTGGCCGGGGAGCTTGAACCCGGCGTCACGATACCCGCACATTTCGACATGTTCGGCCACAACGGCGCCGACCCGCAACCGTTCATCGAGTACATGAACGTCAAGTATCCGCGGCTCAAGGCGATTGTCTGCGAGCACGGCCGGCGGACAATGATCGCCGCTCGCTAGTTTGGAATGTGGAAAAGTCTGAACAATTGAGCAGGTGAACAGGAGACCGCAGGCAAAGCACAAACCGGTAGTGGAATGCCTACGGGTTGTTCATTGTGTTATCTACTGCTCGTTTGTTCTACTGCTCGGCTGCTCTAGAACTGTGCAATCGTTATTGCACAGTGCTCGCCTCCGCCAGGATGCTGTCGGGAATGTCATAGTTCGCGTAGACGTTCTGGACGTCGTCGTTCTCTTCCAGGGCGTCAACCAGTGCCAGCACCTGCCTTGCAACATCCCCGTCAACGGGCACAAGGTTTGTGGGCATCATGGTTATATTGGCGGACAGAGTTGGCATCTTCTTCGCCGCCAACGCTTCTTTCACCGCCTGGAACACCGGCACATCGCAGATAACCTCAAAGACGCCTTCCTGCGAGCGGACATCATCGGCCCCGGCATCGATCGCCACTTCCATCAAGGAATCTTCAGTGACTTCCTCGGCCGAGATGACGAATACGCCCTTGTGCTGGAACATCCACGCAACACTGTTTGCCCCGCCAAGCTGCCCGCCCTTGCGATCGAAGATCGTTCGCAGATCGGGCGCCGTGCGAGAGCGATTGTTGGTAAGGCATTCCACCAGCATGGCAACGCCCCCAGGGCCGAACCCTTCGTACAAGACGGTTTCGTACGCCATGCCGCCAAGTTCGCCGGTGCCCTTCTTAATGGCCCGTTCAATGGTGTCGTTGGGCATGTTGGCGGCGCGGGCTTCGTCTATCGCGTACCTCAGAGAAAGGTTATCATCCGGATTGCCGCCCCCTTTGGCGGCAACGATTATCCTTCTCGACAGCTTGCTCCAGAGCTGACCTCTCTTTGCGTCCGTGCTTGCCTTTGCTCGCTTGACCTTTGCCCAATGCGAATGACCGGACATAATCTCTCCACTGCAAAAACAGTAACCTATTTAACTTCGAAACCGTCGCCCAGAGGCGCCACGTCCGGAACCTTATCTTCGTTCAGCGCCTTAAGCTTTGCCGGCGTGGTATCAAGAACCTTCTTGTCGTCATCATCCGCATTCTCGGCTGAGGACGAAAGCTCCACCGCCCGCAGCCAGCAGTCGCGCGCCTTGTCGACCCAGCCCAGACGGTACAAGGCGTCGCCGGCGTGGTCAAAAACCAACCCTGCGAACTCCTTTGGCGAATCAGGATAAGAACGAAGAACGCGGTGGAACACCATGGCTGCTTCGCCAACGCGACCCTGCTTGTACAGCACCCACCCAAGCGTGTCCAGATTGCAGATCCGCTGGTCCTTGTCCACCGCCTTGCGGATCAACTTCTCGGCGGTGTCCAGGTTGACCCCGGCTTCTGCGTAGGCGTAGGCGAGATTGTTCAGGGAAACCGGCGTTTGATCATCCAGCCGGACAATCTGCTCAAGAATATCGATATATTCATCCTGGCGTCCGAGGCCGAAAACGGCGGCGGCTTTCGCCGTCAGCAGGTCTACGCCCGCGCCTTCGATCGCCAGGCGGCGATCGATCCGCTCTAGTGCGGCTGCAAATTTCTTCTGAAGAATGAGCAGGTCGAGAGTTGTAAACTCCAGCCACTTGTCCGAGTCTTCCGTCGGGCTCGATGCGACAGGCTGCTGTGGCGCCGACTTCTGCCATTCTTCGACAGTCGCCATCGCAAGATCATAATTCTTCTGACGGTAAAGAACCGAAATCAGCAGCTTCCTGTTCCGTTCGTCATCACCGTCCTCATCCAAAAGGCGCTTGGCAATCAGCATGGCGCCGTCACAATCGCCCCACTCCAGCATCGCCGAAGCTTGCAGAGCGGTGAGCAGGCGAATGCGGTCGTCCCGGCCTTCGGACGCAAGCTTCAACGCATCCAAAAGAGCCAACGCAGCCTCTTTGCGATCCTCTGACGCCAGAGGCCAAAGGTATGCTTCCACTTTTTCTTCAAACCTGGCTGAGGACATGATTTCGCGGCACGCGAACTCCGCCATTTCATTGGTTCGGCCCAGCGAGGCGAGAAGAGCTATGCGCTGGGGACGGAGGTAGCCCTCAAGACCCTTGGGCGGCTGCGATGCAAGCCATTCGTCAATCACGCGCAATGCGCCGGCATAGTCCTTTGCGTTTTCGTAAAGCCTTGCCAGACGGGCGCGCCACAAGCCCTTGTCCTTGTCTTTGGCTTTTTCGAGTTGCCGGCGAATTACGGCGGATGCTTCATCATACAGCTTCAACCGCTGCATCAAGTCGATTCTCAGCAGGCTGATGCTGCTGTTATCGGGCGACTTCGCATTCAGCAGGTTCAGGACTTCCAGGGCCTCGGCATGCCGCCCGGCCTGTTCAAGAGCATCAACCTGTCGAAGCAGGAGCGGCTGCTGTTCGCCCTGCTGCGCCACGAGCAATTCCAGGCATTCCACGGCCTCGTTGAACTTGCCCGCCTGGAGATGCAGTTCCGCAAGCAGGCGGCGAGCCTGAACATTGGCGCCATCAAGCCCAAGCACGCGGTTAAGACGAAGCACCGCATCTTCATATACCGGTCGAGAGACAATGCCTTTCCAATGGCCCAACTGCGCCCGCAGCGCCAGCAGAGATGCATCGACGTTTTGCGGTGATTCCTCAAGCACGCCCGCCAGCGTTTGTTCGGCATCCTCGATTCTGCCGGTGGCAAGGTAAAGCTCCGCGCGCATGAGCGACAAATCATCGGCGCCGACTTCCTTCATCGACTCAAGCGTGCCCAGCGTGTGCGATGCTTCCTTGAACTGCCCTGTAATCAGCAGAAACGAAAACAGCTTGCGGATGGCCCAGTGCCGCTGGTTCGTGTCAAGCGCGGAAACATAGCATTCCCTGGCGTCCTTTGTCCGCTGCCGGTCAAGGTACAAGTCGCCAAGCAACAGCATGGCCTTGCCGTGCGAGGGGTCGATTGCACGGACGGCCTCAAGGCTTTTCATAGCCTCGTCAAGTTCCCCCATCGCCAGGTGATATCTGCCCGTGGAGTAATTCAGCACAGCGCTGTCCGGCGCAAGTGAGCCGATTTTCTCTATCCGCTGGCGCGCCCGCGCGAACTGCCTTCGTTTAAGCTCGATGCCAAGCATTGCCTCGTGGGCAGGCATGAATGCCGGCCTGGCCGCGATTGCCGCCTCCAGCTCGGAGGCCGCCTGATCCAACCGTTCCAGACGCTCCCAGATCGCGGCTTGAATGTAATGAACAGCATAGTCCTTCTGGGCAGGCTGGGATTGCGCAAACTTTGCCAGCTGCTCAGCGGGCGACGGCGATATCGCGGGCATCAACACCGTAAGGCCCGCGAGAACGGCGTCCACCGAGTTTTCGTTCTCCACCAGTGAATGCGTCAGCATGGCAAGGCCTTCTATTTCGCGGCCCTGCCTCAGGTAAAAGCCCGATACTGCCTCAGCAGCAGAGACGCTGTTGGGGAAGGACCGGAAAACAGAATCCAGAATCTCGGCCGTTTGATCCGGCTGGCCCATGTCTTCGGACGCCTTGGCCAGAAACAGGCCCACAGCCTCTTTCCTGGGATCGCCCCCGTCGCGCACAGCCTGCCAGAGCCCCAGAAGCATGTCGCCGCGGTTGAGTGCTCCGGCGAGCTTCGGAACCAACGCCACTGCCTGCTCGACATGAAGCGGGTTCGTCATCATCTCCTGCAGCAGCTTTTCGCAGGCGGCGTAATCTTTCATGGCCAGAAGCGCATCAGCAAGCATTGCGGCCGTGTCGCCATTCGTTCGATCAAGGTCGTAGGCATGCCGGAGCAGTTCCACGGCCTTGGCAGTGTTGCCCAGCTTGAGTTGAATTGAGCCTTGAATGTTCAACAAAATTGCCGGCCTGAGCAGCATCTCACGCAAGGCCGATCGCCCGGAAAGCTCCGAGCCATGCTCATCCAGCAGATCGCTAAGGCCGTCGAAACACTCGGCGGCGGCCTGATAAAAACCTTCGTGTTCGAGCGTTTCGCCCAACCGCAGCAACACTTCGGCGGCGATGGCGGGTTCGGATTCAAAGCGGCTGCAAGCCATTGCCGTGCGCAGCGAGACGATTGCCTTATCGTTCCGCTCGGCGGCGAGGTGCAACTCTCCCAGCAGAAGATGTGCCTCAAGATCGTCGTCCGCCTGTGAGACGGAGAACAGGAGGTGCTCGGCCGCCGCGGCAGACTGCCCCTTGGCCGCCAACGCCATGCCAAGCATTCTGTGAACAACCGCGTTGTCGGGATGCTCCGAAACGGCTTGTTCAAGGATTTGGACGGCAGAGCCGTAATCCGCGGACTGGGCCTTCAGCAGTTCGCCTGCCTTCTTCACCAGTTGGGCGGCTTCGCTCGGAAGGGTCAGGGCCTCGGGCGGTGATACCGGCTTGGATATCGCGGGCAAAAGGTTCGCCAAAGAGGTGGCTGCCTTTGAAACCGCGACTTCCTGATTTCCGCCCTCACCCGGCTGCGAACCGCCATTGGCGGGTAATGCGCTTTGACGCTGATCGCATCCGATTGCGGCTGTCAATAACAGCACGATCAGCAGGTTTCTAACTTCGCCTCTTGGGCGAGTTTGCATCATGGAATAACCTTGTTCAGCGGATATGTAATGATGCCCGAGGCGCCGGCGCGCTTAAGCTGCGGAACCAACTCGCGTTCAACCTTCTCATCCACAATAACCTCAACAGCCACCCACGAGCCGTCGGCAAGGGGCGAAACAGTCGGGCTTTTCTGCGACGGCAACACGTTCATCACCGCATCGAGGTCAACCCGCGCAACGTTCATCTTAAGCCCAACGCGCTCGCGGGCGGCAATGGCGCCCTTGAGCAGCAGAGCGATATTCTCTGCCTTGCGCCGCTTCCACTCGATCTGCATGGCCTTTTTGTTGGCGATCAACCGCGTTGAGGACGTCATGATCGTGTCTACTATTCTCAGTCCGTTTTCACGCAGACTTCGGCCTGTTTCGGTCACGTCCACAATACCGTCAACAAGCCTTGCCTTGGCTTCAGTTGCGCCATAGCTGAATTCGACCTTCACGTTGATGCCGTGCTTTTTAAAGAACCGGTCGGTGCACTTGACCAATTCCGTGGCGACTATGCCGCCTTCGAGGTCTTCGAGCTTCTTGACCTTTCCTTCCTCGGGCACGGCCAGCACCCAGCGCACCGGCGTGAGCTTCTGCTTGGAGTAGACAAGCTCGGCTATCTCGACCACGTCGGAATCGTTTTCCAGTATCCAGTCTACGCCCGTAAGCCCTATGTCCAAAACACCGTCTTCAACATAACGGCTCATTTCCTGCGCGCGGAACATGATGACCGACATCTGGTCGTCATCGATGGACATTGCATAGCTGCGCGACGAGCCGGAGATGTTGTACCCGGCCCTCGAAAAGAGATTGAGCGTGCTTTCCTGCAACGAGCCCTTGGGAATTCCAAGCTTCAAGATATCCTTAGTTTCAGATGCTTCCATTTCACCTTTCCCGATTCACCGGCGGCTTCACTGATGCAGCCGCGCAAAACATGAGCCCAGACGCAGTTACGCCTTGCCCTTCTTCCCGGTCTTCTTTGCCTTCTTCGACTTGGCGGGGCGCTTGCCGGCCTTCGCCTGAGAGTTAACTGCTTTTTTCGCCTTGGGCTTGACGGGGGCGGATTGAGATTCCGCCTTTGCCTCCACCGGAGGCTTCGCTTGGGGCTCTGGAGGCGCCTCAACTACCTCAACCTTGGGAGGCGCAGCCGCGGCTTCTTTGCTCTTGCGGAGCTTTGCGATGCTCTTTGACGATTTCTCGACGTGCTGACGGAAGAAATCATGGGCGGCTCGCGCATCCTTCTGGCTGATGATGCGCTCCAGAAAACCTTGTATTTCCTCTATGGTGCTGTCGGGATGCACCACGTCTTCAATCTCCAGAGCATAGGCCAGATCACGATCCACCGGAATAGCGTGACCGCCAAAAGCCTGAAGCATCATCGCCGCCGAGACGTAAGGGCTTAGTCCAAGATCAAGCATGTAGCGGCGCAAGTCTCGCTTGGGCATCTTGCCCAGCGTTTCCAGGGTCAAGTCGTACGACTTCTCGAAAACCGCGTCCATGGCTTTGACGAGGCTTTCGGCCTTCTCGCGTCCCTGGGGGGTGTCCTTGCCGATAGTCTCGATGATCTCTTTGGGCTGGCTCACCCGCAACTCGTTCCAGTCGGCGTACTCCGCGCGGATGCTTTCCAGGGCGTGCAGCCCCGCCTTACGGGTGCTATTCTCTTCGAACACCGAGATTATCAGTAGCTCGATGGGCGGCAGCTCCTTGCCGGCGCTTCGCCCTTTGGGCATGTTGGCGAGGAACTTCTTGAGCCTCTTTTCATAATGCGCCGCGTTCTTCATGCTGTTGGTCCTGCTATTGTCCTGATTCTTCTTCGTCGCCGCCGGGCTCGATGTCCTGCTGGGCGGACGATTCAGCATCGTCGTCGCCAGCCCCTTCCGCGCGGCGTTTAAGCTCTTCCTTGCGGTTAATCTCGTCCATGGCTTGCTGAATGACGCTGTAGGTCTTCAACGTGTTCTTGAATTTCTTGTCCAGCTCGAACGTTAACAGCGGCGTGTTGCGCAGCTCGATCTGCCTGGCCATCAATTCCTGGATGTGCCCGGCAGCGTGACGCAGAGCCCGGAGGGTCGTTCGTTCCTGGGTTTCATTGCCAAGCACCGAAATGTAAACTTTGGCGGAAAGCAAGTCTTCCGGGACTTCGACGCGGGTGATCGAAGTTCTGGCGGGATCGATTCTCGGGTCCGATATCTTTGACAGCAGAAGTTCGCCGATGGTCGATCGGATCAAGTTGCCTACACGTTCGGTTCTACGACTCATTTTAAAGCCATTCCACTTGAGAATCGGCCAGAAGCATATCTCGATGGCTGGCGGCGGCGTTGACTATCTTGCCGATCGCGCCCTCAACATACCGGCGATCGCTGCCCGCCATCGCGATCGCCAGAGTCGCCATGCGATGGCTGTCAAGATCGTCTACTTCAGCCACTGAGACGTTATACGATGCCCGCAGGCGATCCTTGAAGCTCTTGATCACCCTCCGCTTGTCCTTGAGGCTTGCGGCCTGCACGACATTGAGTCTCAGATGCACCAATGCCAGGACAGTTGCCATCGAACCCTTTCGCTGGGTTTACAGCTTCCTAGCCACCTCGACCCTCTGATAGAATTCCAGAGTATCGCCTTCCTTCACGTCGTCATAGCCTGCGATTTTCAGGCCGCATTCCATGCCGGTGCGCACTTCACGAACGTCATCCTTGAATCTCTTGAGGCTTTCGAGGTTTCTCTCATCCTCTACGACGATTCCGTTCCTGATTATCCGCAGTTTCGCGTTGCGGTTAACAAGCCCGTCAACAACATAGCAGCCGGCGATGGTGCCAAGACGCGAAACCTTGAATGTCTGCCGCACTTCCGCCCGACCCAGCGTCTCCATGCGAATTTCCGGAGCAAGGCCTCGTTCGAGGGCGGCGCGTATGTCGTCGATGATCTCATAGATCACGCGGTAGAGCCGAATGTCTATGCCTTTGGATTCAGAAAGCTGACGCGCTGCCGCGTCGGGCACCACGTTGAAGCCGATGATAATGGCGTCGGATGCCTCGGCAAGCGTCACGTCGCCGGTGGTTATTCCGCCAACCGCGGCGTGCAGTATTTTGACCTTGATCTCGTCGGTCGAAAGCTTGTTCAGCGAATCCACCAGCGCTTCTATCGAGCCCTGCATGTCGGCCTTGATAATGACGGCAAGCTCCGTAGCCTCCCCCGCCTCGATCTGGCTCAGCAGATTTTGAAGGGTTCTGGCGGGGCTTGAGGCCAACTCGGCGGCCCTTGCTTCCTGGCGGCGTTTTTCGGCGATTTCGCGAGCCTCATCCAAATCGCGGGTGACGTGGAACCTGTCGCCGGCCTGGGGCATCTCGTCCAGGCCCGACACTTCCACGGGGTTGGACGGACCGACGCTGTCCACCTGCTGGCCTCGCGAGTCCATCAGCGACCGGACGCGACCAAAGCCTTTGCCGGCCAGTAGAACGTCACCGACCCTAAGCGTGCCATTTCTGACAAGCAGGCGGGCGATAATGCCTCGGCCGGGGGACATCTCCGCTTCGATAACATACCCGTCGGCAGGAGCGTCATGCTCGGCCTTGAGTTCAAGAAGCTCAGCTTCAAGGCTCAGCGTTTCAACAAGCGTGTCGATTCCCTGCCCGCTATGCGCGCTGGTCTCTATAACCTCAACGTCGCCTCCCCACTGCCGAGGCGTTAGGCCTCTTTCGGCAAGCTGACCGTAGGCCCGCTGGACATTCGCGTTGGGCACGTCGATCTTGTTGAGGGCAACGATAATCGGAACCTTCGCTGCCTTGGCGTGACTGATTGCTTCCACCGTCTGGGGCATGACGCCGTCATCGGCGGCGACGACCAGCACGACCACGTCGGTCATGTTCGCACCTCGTGCGCGCATGGCGGTGAACGCCTCGTGACCCGGCGTGTCAAGGAACACAACGTGTCTGCCTTCCTTGTCGTCGTAACGGTACGCGCCGATATGCTGCGTAATGCCGCCGGCCTCGCCGGGCGCAACGCTGGCATGACGAATGCGGTCCAGCAACGACGTCTTGCCGTGGTCAACATGGCCAAGGAACGTGACAACCGGCGCCCTGTGCGTCATGTCGCCCTTCTGGCGAGTCTTGATTCGTTCAAGCATCTCGTCTTCAGCATTTTTGGCCTTCTTGACAACCAGTTCGAAGCCATACTCGCCGGCTATTTCCTCTGCGTGCTGGCGTTCCATGACCTGGTTGATCGTTGACATAACGCCCAACTTCATCAGTTTAGCGATGATCTCCGACGCCTTGAGTCCGGCAACGGCAGAGAGGTTCTTGACGGTAATGGGTTCTTCAATCTCGATCTGCTGCTGGGCGTCCTGAGCCGAAGAGGCGTCGCCCTTGCGGCTGATAGAAGCGCGATGCCTGCGAAGCGTACCGCCGCCCGCGGCAGCAAGGCGTTCGCTGCGCTCCATGAGATCCTTGTCGCGCCATTCGCGGAGTTTTTCGCCGCTGTCGCCGGTTCTGCCGCCGCCTCGACGTCTGGGGCTGCGACGCTTCGACTTCTTCGCGTCGCCTTCCTCTTCGATTGCGCCTGGGGCAACGCGGGGCTTTCTTGTTCCAAACACTTCGCCTCCGGCGGGCGGAGCGCTGATAGGCTGGCGAGGAACGGGCGGGCGGATGATGTCGGGCTTTTCAACCCTGATGACTCGCGGGCCTTTGAGCTTGGCTGGACGCGGGACAAGCTGCGGACCAGCAGGCAATACCGGCGCCTTGGCCGGCGTCTCAGGCTTCTGTTCTTCAGGTTCTTTCGGAGGTTGCTCTTCCTGGGCCTGGGGCTGGGCCTGGGCCTGCGCCTGGGCCTGAGCCTGTGGTTCGCTCTGTTGTTCCTGGGCGACGGGCTCGGGCGGCAATGCGACAGGCTCGGCGGCAGGCGCTTGGGGCGCCGGCGCCTCGGCAACCTCGATGACTTCGCTTTCCGTTACTTCAGGCTCGGCCTGCTCGGGAGTCTCGGCCGGGGCCTCCTCCTCTTCAACCTGCTGGGCCTCTTCGGGGGCTTCCTCCTCGGCGGTGGTTGCTCCCTCGGCCTGTGCGCGGCGGCGATGCTTCTTGGCCTCGGCGCGCGCGAGATCGAGGTCGACATGCTCCGCCGTTTCGACGGCGGTTTCGTTGTCGCCCTCAGTGAACCACTCGCGGATAGTGGCCTCAAGTCCCGCCGACAGAGTCGCCATGTGGTTCTTGAGCTGCAGACCTTCCGCGCTGCACTTATTCAGGATGACCTTGCTGGTCACCCCGAGCTCTCGGGCCAGTTCAAATACTCGCGTTGCCAAGAATGCCTCCCGGCTGTTAACCAACTACTCTCGTGAGATCCGCTCGCCAATTGACGACCGAATCGTATTGTCGCCGCATTGCGGCGATGCTACTGCGCCTGTTGCTCGGTGGACGCGGGCGGTTCAACCTCCTGAGGTTCCTCGGCAAGCGGCTGATGCCTTTCGCCTTCCTCTTCGAGTTGCCTGGCCAAGCGGGCCTTCTTTTCCTTGGCCGCCTCAGCAGCCTGGCTGACCTTCTTGGCCTCTTCCGAGCAGCGGGCAACTATCGCCTGGGCAAGCGCCCTGTCCATTCCAAGCTCATTCACAAGCGGGTCTTCGCCCGCTTCCTCTACGTCCAGCACGTTGACCATGCCCATGGCGACTATCTTGTCCACCACGGCCGAGTCTACGCCGCTGACTTCCCGCAGGGCCTTTTCCAGAACGTCAAGGCCCGCGTTAAATTCTTCAGGAGTCAGGATCTCTATGTCCCAACCCGTTAACCTGGCGGCAAGACGAACATTCTGGCCTCGCTTGCCAATGGCCAGCGAAAGCTGATCGTCGGTGACCACAACAGTGGCCCTGCCAAGTTCAAAGCACAAGGCTATCTCGTTCACCTCCGCCGGCTTGAGGGCAAAGGCGATCAGAACCTTCGATGAATCGTTCCAGCGGACGATGTCTATCTTCTCGCCGCCAAGTTCATCAACTATATTCTTGATTCTGCTGCCGCGGATGCCGACGCAGGCGCCGATGGGGTCAACCTTGGTGTCAAGACTGTTCACCGCCACCTTGGTGCGATAACCGGCTTCGCGAGCAATGGCTTTTACTTCGATGATCTTCTCGGCCACCTCGGGCACCTCAAGCTCGAACAGGGCCCGGATGAAGTCGGGATGGGTTCTCGAAAGAACAATCTTCACCTGGCTGGGCTGTTCCTTGACGTCCAGAATCATCGCCCTGATCCGCTCTTCCACCTGATGGGAATCGCCGGGAATCTGTTCGCTCTTGGGCAGCACTGCCTCAACCCTGCCCAGGTCAATCACAAGCGAGCCGCCCTCCCAACGGGCCACTCTGCCGGTGACAATCTCGCCCCTGCGATCAAGATATTCCTCGTAGAGGCTGTCGCGCTCCGCGGCGCGGATGCGTTGAATCATTACTTGCTTGGCGGTTTGGGCAGCAATTCTGCCCAAATCTCGCACGCTCATGGGCACGGCGTTAACCGATGCGGTGATGTCTCCACTTTGACGATTGATGCGGACGACTATGTCGTCAGTCTGCGCGTTGGCTTTGCGAATCGCAGAGACCATTGCGGCCTCAAGATCTTCGAACATCGTCTCCTTGTCGATGTTCTTGTCCCTTGCGAGGGCATCCACTATACGTAGCAGTTCCTGATTCATATTCGTCCTTCGCTACCGCCCCAAAAGGAGCGGACGAACCGTCCAAGTCAAAGCCGCCTGAAGCAGACGACAAAAAAAGTGGGTGCCTCGCCCACTTCTAATGGCGGCCACCAATAAACCGTCGCCGCCTCACGGGGAGGCCCGCTGCGCTGACGCCGCAGGCCTCCTGGCTATGCCTTGCCTAAGGAGGCCCTGACGCCAGAGCCCTGCCGCTCAACGGCGTAATGGCGCTACGCCTGCACACCGCTTCGGCCTCGAACCAGGCGAATCATCATGGCCATAACTCTCGGCCTGATATCGCGTTCACTTTCATCTCTTCCCGCTAAGCAGGTTTACACCTGACCATTACAAAAACCATGCAAACACGTCATACGGGCTTGGGCCAGTATGGGAACACTGACGCATCCGGTAAAGATTACTAACCGATACAGCACGCGTCAATGCAAAAATCCCCACTGCCGACGGGGCTCGATACGCCTTAAAACACACCGCAAACGCTTGGCATTCTGTCACTTGCGACCGGACAAAACAATCCCGTCAGCGGCTCGATGCGCTCAAAGACAACCTTAATACGCACCTGCTGGGGCCGGTGTTTGCATTGTAGAGCGATTAACGGTGAGATGTCTTGGTCGGCATGAGCCCGGCAACACGGAAATATACGAAACCAACGCATGCCTGAACGGCTAGCCCTCTCCCCCAAGGACAATGTGTATTGGTGACGAGAATATTTCCCCGCCGCCTGTGGGCAGATATCTTGCCTGAACCGTTATCACCCCACGCTTTGGCTGCCAATGCTCCAGTTGTAGTATTAAAGGATAGCCCCACAACCCGTACCCCACGTGCCGGTACATGCTCTTCAACTCAGACGAAGTGAAAGTCCATACAGAATCAGGACTTATGGACGATATGCTTTCAGGAGGAATCCTGCCGTCGTGCATTCTCAGTTCCAGAACGCCAGAGGCGCTGACCGGCAAGGCCTGCGTTGAATCATAAAACTGGACCAGAACCCGCACGGCCTGAGGTGTGTTGTTTGCCTCCAGAACCGCCTGAAACGGCGCCGACACCGCGACTTGGTCGATACGCTGGCCGGCCAGGTGGGGCGAATTGCCGCCGGGCGTGTCGCTTTGGCATCCCGCAATTGTCAGAAATACGGCCGCAAGGGCGGCAGGCAGATTGGATCTCATGTGGGATCCTCATCATTCTTCGGATCGGCCATGTTGTTGTTGGGAAGTTCGGGCATAAGCTCCGCCGGAGCGGGCGGCGGCGCATCTGACTGTGAAGGAACAAGCAGTTCAAGCGGCTTGAGCAGATCGTTTTTGCCGTCACCCTCCCATTTGCGAAGCATGCCCAACGTTCGTTTCTGTTCCCTGGTGATCTCGTCGGCCTGAACGTTATTTCGTATCACCCGCGGCGTCAGGATGATCAGCAGTTCCGTTCGCTCCTTGACCGTGTGTGTGCTCTTGAACAGCGCGCCCAGAAGCGGGATGTCGCCGAGGATGGGCACCTTGCGGTCGCGGTTTTCGTCCTTGGTGGTGATCAATCCGCCAAGAATAATGGTATGGCCGTCCTGTACGGTTATGGTGGTCTGCGCTTCACGCGTATTGAACACCGTCGCGTTGAGCCCGGTGGACAACGGAATAGTGCTGCTGGCGATGGTTGATATCTCAGGTCGGATAACCATCTTCACAAATCCGTCGGGGTTGATGCGCGGCGTGACTTCAAGAACAATGCCGATGTCGCGGTATTCAATCGTGTTGAGCACCGTGTTTGTGTCGGTGATTCGGCTGTTGGAGACATATGGAACTCGCTGGCCGACGTTGATGCGCGACTGCTGGTTATCGGCGGCGAGAATCTGCGGCCGCTACAGGACTTCCAGTCTGCCGGTTGATTGAAGGGCTCGCAGGAACAGCGAGATGTCGCTCGACGTGAACGAGACGTGGAACCCGCCATATGAAAGGAAGTCTTTGGCCACGCCGAAGTTCGTTCCAACCGT
>JAAYCO010000250.1 GCA_012729725.1 Planctomycetota bacterium | reverse complement strand
CCGGTTTCGGGCGGCGTGCGTTTGCCGAGTTGTCCGGTGGCGAACGTCAGCGCGTACTGATCGCGCAGGCGTTGGCGGGCGGCTCCGAGTTGCTGTTGCTGGACGAACCGGTGGCGAATGTCGATCCAGAGCATGCCAGCCGTCTGTATGAGCTCTTCAAGGCACTTACGCAAGAGGTCACGGTGATGATGGTCTCACACAATTTGAGCGTGGTGACTGGACATGCGACCCATGTGCTTTGCATCAACGGCACGGCGGGCATGCACGCCTTGGGCGAAGTGGCCTCGGCGACCTTCACCGAGGCATTCGGCGGCAGCCTGACGGCGATCCGCCACGGGGCCGACTGCCATGTGCTTGATCCGACACCAGCGATGCACACACCGCATCACGGTGAGTGATATGCATTAGTAGGCCAGACCCGGTACGCGCGGGATTAGGGCGAGCCGCTGTTGGGTCCACTGCTGGATCTGCACATCGTCCTCCGGCTTGGCGATCTCGTCGGCGTGCTGCTCCTTCCAGGTGCGGAACTTCAGGTGGATCGCGTCATACGTTTTACGGAGTTGTGCTTCGGTTGTCTTCATTTGCCGCAGGGAGTCTTCGATCCGCATCTTCTCCAGATCGGTAGCCTTGTCGCGTTTTTCCGAAAGTTGCTTGGCCTTTTCGACGTGGGCCATAAGCGTCTTGTAGGCGGCTTGGTATTCTGGGAAAAAGGGGTTCTTGTCGGCCGCCTGTTGGAGCAGTTCCTTCTTGCGGTTCGCTATTTTTCCGGTCAACGTGTAATAAGCCTTCAGGTCATCACGTTGCCGCTGCGAAAGCTTCTTGTGGTCGCCGGTGAAGAGGTAGGCGTCAGACGCGCTGACCAGCATGGGAGTGGCCGGGACATTATCCTCATGCAGGATACACTCAATCATACTGCCTTTGGTGGAGGTGCGCACGCCTTGGAAGTCGAACAGCACACCGCCCTCCACATGGCCGACGCGCGAGCCGCCAGGCGTGTAATAGGTCGCACGCTGGTGCGTGATGCCCCAGCCTGGTCGTTCGCCGCGCTGTGCCAGATAGATGCCATGTAAGGCCGGCGGCAGCTCATCGAGCTGCGTTTCTTGGATGGCGGCAGGCGCTTGCCCAGCGACCGGATCTGCGGATGCCGTGCGGCCGATGCCTTGGATGCGCGCGGCAGCAACAGGCCGTACAACATTCGTCGTCGCCGACGGTGTCGAGGCTTTCATCCATTCAGGAACATACGGCCGAGCCAGAGGTGCCGCCATAAAGACAATCACCGTGCCAGCCACAAACGCCGTCAAATAAATAGGCCAGAAATATCGCATGGCCCCCAGAGTAACAAACAACGGGGTCGGGTCACAAGCCCATCATGGCCGACCGAAGAAATGGTCGGAGCGGAGGGAGTTGAACCCTCGACCTTTTGGTCCCGAACCAAACGCGCTACCAGGCTGCGCTACGCTCCGACGTGGAAGACAGCAAGGGCTGAATTGAACAGGCGCATAGATTAACGAATCTGCGCCCAATGTCAAAGGCAAAGATTTGTTAAAAATCGGCGGGTGACAGGG
>JAAYCO010000054.1 GCA_012729725.1 Planctomycetota bacterium | reverse complement strand
CGCCGCCCTTGAGAGATGGGCGGGCGCGGTAGATGTCCTCGATGAAGTGCGCCCCAAGATCGTCAACCATGGTCTGCTCGCAAGGCGCATCGCCTCGGCGCTGAAGCGTCGGCGATAGCATGGGTTTTCATACGGGCTCTTAGGCAGCATGGGGGCCGGCGGTGTGCCCGCCGCCGGCATGCCGCATAAATAAATCAGCCAATTGAGCGGGCGCTCATAACTTCTTTCGCCGCATCGGCTTTATGCGCCGTCATGGTCATCAAAAGGATAAGTCGTAAGAGTTTTGCCAGTTTTGAATGTTGACAAATCGTACTACTTATGTAGGATAACGTGGGCGACGTGGCCATGGACGGGGCCTTTTGGCGAGGACGATGGAGGTGTTCAAAGGGTAACGCATGAAGGGAGAGCTCACTATGGCTGGCGTTGTTGATCGCAGGGCGACAGTGAAAAAAGGGGTAGTGGCTTCAGAGATCGAAGAAGCGCTTGACGAGGCGGAACTGGAAATCTACAGGCAAATACCGCCTCAGGTGAGCTACGTGAATCACGAATCTTTCGAGGCCCCGTCAAACGAGGAAATTTACTTCGGCTCGAAGGCGGAGCACATCGACGTGCCCGCCTGGACGCACTTTCCGGAGGTTCCGGAGGACATTCCGACAGCCCGCAGCAGCAAGGCGACGCTTGACCGCCAGGAAGAGGCGAGCCTGTTTCTTCGGTACAACTACGCGCGATACCGGCTTTCGAAGCTGCAGAAGGCGCAGGACAGGCGCACTTCGATAGCCCGCGCGAGGCAGATGGTTGTGTGGTACCGGCGGGCGCTGGAGGCGCAGGCTTCGCTTGTGCGGGCGAACATGGCGCTGGTGCTGGCGATGGCGAAACGCACGCGAATACCCAACGTCGAATTCAGCGAGCTTATCAGCGAGGGCAACATGGCGCTTCTTCGCAGCGTCGAAAAGTTCGACGTGGCCCGCGGTTTCAAGTTTTCGACGTATGCATGCCGGGCAATACTTAAAAGCTTCAATCGCCTGGCCACCAAGACGGGGCGGTACAGGCAGCACTTTCCAACCGAGTTCGACCCCGACCTCGAACGCAGCGACTACGACGTAATGCGGCACGAGATACAGCGCGAGGAATCGGTCGACGCCCTGCGCGACATACTCGCACGGAACAAGGCCCAGCTTTCTGACGTTGAGCGGACGATAGTCATAGAACGGTTCGCCATCGCAAGCGGGGGCAAGGGCATGACCTTGGCGGAGGTCGGCAAGCTGGTGGGGCTGACCAACGAGCGCGTCAGGCAGATACAGAACCTGGCGCTGCTGAAAATCAGGGCCGCCCTGGACGAGGACTATCTGGCGGCGTGAATGCTCCCGCCCCCGGACTTCGGCTATGATTGTCCAGTGGCGAAGGGGATGCGGCAATGGATGATCAGGGCTTCTGTCTTGCCGGCAAGTGCGCCTATTGCGGCGCAAGGCTCGACCGGAGGTATTATTTCTGCCCCAGGTGCGGCACCCCGCATCGGGCGTTGGGCGATGTGCTCAGCGCCCCCTTGCCGGAATACCTTTCGGGCCGGGAAACCATCACCGTCAAGGCCCCGTATGCAAAAGGGCTTTTCCTGGCGTATCTGTCGGTGGTGGTTGGCACTGGAATAGCATCGGGAATTGTCGCCCCGCTTGCGGGCATGACGGCGACGCTGGTTATGCAGGCGGCGGTAATGGTTGCGATTACGTCCATATTTGCCGTTCGTCACTGGCCCGCGCTTGCGGTGCAGTTCAAGCAGCCGGGCTTCGGCAAGGCGTGGGCGTGGATCGCTCTTGGGGCTCTTGCGCCGGTGCTGGCGGTCAACTACTATTACCACGCGTGGGTTATTCGCCAGCTTGGGCATGGCGCATCGCCTCCGGCAGCGTACGCGGTGTCGCCGCTGGTCGGAACGGTGTTCTTCTGCGCTATGCCCGCCCTGGTCGAAGAGATTGCGTTCAGAGGACTTCTGCAACATTGGCTTCAGCTGGCCACCAGCGCGACGGTGGCGATCTCGCTGGCGTCGGCGCTGTTCATGTCGCTGCATTTTTCGCTGATCAGCGCGCCGTACCTCTTCGCGGTGGGAATGCTGCTGGGCGTGGCGAAGTACAAGACGGGCAGCTTGTATCCGCCGATAGCAATCCACTTTATTCACAATTTCGTGGTTGTACATTACTTCACATAGGTTGAGGAAAGCTTTGCATGCAGATAATCGTCTGGCTTTCAATGGCGGCTGCGTGTGCGGTAATAGCGTTGGTGAAGGGCAGAAACGCCATCGCGTGGTTCTTCATCGGCCTGCTGCTGAACCTCGTGGCCGTGGTCATTGTTGCGGTGCTGCCGAATCTCAAGCAGCAGAAGGCCGATGCCGAAAACGCACAGCGCGAGCGCCGCCGGCTGCGCGAGCAGATACGGCAGGAGCGCATCAAGAGCGAGGCCTTCCGCCGCTACTCGATGGACAGGCTTGACCGTCACGACGACGCGCTGAACATCGACACTCGCGACGCCGGCGGCAGGGGGGACGAGTGCCTTGGTCGTGCGCAAGACGATCCGATTGAGCGCCTGATCGACTCGGCCGGCGCCGCCGATCAGGCCGTCTCGGGCCCGGATACGGCAGGCGACGGCGCGCAGTGGTTCTACGAGGTTGACGGGAGGCCCTGGGGGCCGATCCTCGGCCAGGAGCTTCGCCGGCTGCTGTCGTCGGGCCGATTGAGCAACCAGACGCTCGTCTGGACCGAAGGCCTGCGCGGCTGGCGGCAGGTGGGGCAGGTCTCGGCCCTCCGGCTCGACGACGAGCCCGGCGCCGATGAAGGGGGCGAACGCCATTGAAGGCCCTGGAAGGAACCTTTGTTATCGACGGCATGATTGAAGGCCCGCTGCTCGACGCGCGGCATGAACATGCCCTGCGCGATTGGATCGCGCGGGTTGCCCAGCGGGGCCTTTCGTTCGCGCTCGAACTGGAAAGCGGATCGTTCAGCGTGCTGGCGGACTCCGCACCCGTGGCGATGGACAAGATCGGCGACGCCCCTGCCGACGCGGCGACAAACGCGCTTCGCGAACTGCTTGACACCCTGCCCCGGCCCATGCGGACGAAGGTGTTCTCGACCTTGCGCAGCATGCAGTACGGCAAAAACACCGAGCTCCAGACTATCTACACCATCTCGTCGGCGGGCACGGTGCAGACGCATCAGCGCGCGGTGGAAACGCAGACCTCGCCCCCGATGATGTGCATGCCGCGCCAGGGGCTGATGCGCCGATTCGGCATGGGGGCGATCGTCGCGATGCTGGCGCTGCTGGTTTCGGCGCTGTTCGTTGACTACCCATCGGCGGGGCGCAAGCTGCTGGGCAGTCTTCGCACTGCCGACGCAGAGGGCATTACAGTCGAGGCAGGGCCCTTCGCACAGTACATCAAGATCGAAAGCAAGAGGATGTCGAAGATGGGACTGCTGACGCTGACCTTGCGGCGGGGCGAGCGATTTCCCCTCAGTGACGGCGACTACCAGTCGCTCCTGGCGGGGGCGAGCGTCCCGCAGCGGCTCGCCGTCGAGGCCATCGCGCGAGGCTATGTCCGATGCGAAGTGTTCGACTGCGGCGGCGCGTTTGCAACCTCCAGCCTTCAGCGTATAAGCGACCTGCGAGGCAACGAAAAGATAGATATTGCTATACCTGTTCCGAGGGACAAACGAGTCTCCCGCGTGGCGTTAGTGTATTAACCGCAATGTTATCTGGCTGCGGCGACGCCGGTCTTGTAACGCTTGATAACGAAAACGCCCGCCGATATGCCCAGAATGAGCAGGATCTCCACCCCGAACCTGCCGAAGACCCTCCAGAAAAGATCGTATCTGGTCAGTATCAAGGTCATGGGCATCAAGGATGCGATGGGGATCAACGTCAGCGCCACCATAACCCCGGCGGTAAGAACAGACCTGTTGGTGATTACGAGAACTGCGCCGGCAACGGTTGCAACCGCCGTGATAACCAGCCCCTGGGGGCTGAAGGTCGTCCAGTACGTCATCAGCGAGTCGCCCTCCAGGTACGTGCTCGTCCCTGTGTTGATCCACAAGCCCAGCGCGCCGGAGATAAGCATGGTGGCGGCTGCTCCAGTCATCAGGGCAAGATAGCCTCCAATCGTGTGCCAGATCGCTGTGCGCCAGGTTGGCTCGCCACCAACCAACGACATCGAGATGCGGACAATGGGCTCGAAGCCCGGCGCGATCAGTTGGCTGGCGATGACGATATGCAGCGTGTTGAGCATAAGCCCCATGACGGCGAGGAAGCCGGCGATCGCCATCAGCGTCAGGCTGTAGAACGTCATGTTGCTTTCCTTGGCGAGCATGCGATCCATCTCTTCCCATGAGGCCTCGGAGGTATCCTTGAATATTGATCCCTCCATCGGCTGGTGAATCACGCTTATGGGCTCGCTGGTGGATACGCTGATGGCGCCTTCGGTAAGGCCCTCGCCGGTCAGCACGGCCATGATCTTGGGAATGCCCCTGTTGGTGGTTTGAACCGTCACCACGTCGCCTGGCGGTTTGACGCCCGCGCCTGGCGAAACATGAACCGTCATCACCTGCTCGATCGCGCAGATCTGGTTAACGATCCGCGCGGCGATCTCCGGCGGGGCGATGATATCGAATGTTCGCGGCATAGTCTGACGATCGCGTCTGCAATTACGCGGCCGCGATGAGTGAATCCGACTCGCTGCTCAGGCGGCGGCACATATCGGCGCAGCCGTCGCAGGCCTCGGCGCACGCCTTGCAGTGTTCGTGCCACTTGGCGTGCATGCGGCACTCCGCTCCGCACGAATCGCAGATGGCGATGCAGGCGGCCAGTTGTGCTTCGAGGAATTGCCTGTCGGCGTTGCCCGGCCGGGCCAGGGTTGCGGCGGTGTTCCGGCACGCCCCCGAGCAGTCCATCAGCAGGCGGATGCACTTGGACAGCCTCTTTACGTTTTCTTCGCCCAGACAAGCATCCGAGCATGCTTCGCAGGTGACGGCGCAGTCGCTGATTTCGGCTATTGCCTGAAGGATGATTTCGAGCCCCGCGGGTTTGTGCGGACTGGATTCCAGAACTTTGCGAACGTGGTTCATGCTGTGCCCTTTCTGTTGATGCCGAAGCTATTACGATTGTAGCGCGGCCGCGTTGTCCAATTCGTGTGGGGCTAGAATTAGTTGGCGCGTCGAGGATAAGAATGAAAATCGGTCTGCATGCCTCACACGAACAGTTTCCGCCCAGCAGACTGCTTGCCCTTGCGAGCCTGGGGGCGGATGCGGGGTTCGATTTCCTGCTTTCATCAGATCATTTTCACCCGTGGAGCCTGCAACAGGGCCAAAGCGGGTTGTCGTGGGCGTGGTTGGGCGCGGCGATGTCGGCGACGGGCCTTGGGGCCGGCGTAGTCTGCGCGCCTGGTCAAAGATGGCATCCGGCAATAGTTGCGCAGGCGGCTGCGACTTTGGCGCAGATGTTCCCCGGCAAATTCTGGATCGCCCTGGGCAGCGGGCAGCTTCTGAATGAAGGCATAACCGGCGACGCCTGGCCGCCCAAGGCGATTCGCCGTCAGCGCCTGATGGAGTGCGTCGAGATCATCCGCGCGCTGTGGGCGGGGCGGACGGTGACACATCGCGGGCTTGTGCGCGTGGAGGAAGCGACGCTCTTCACACTCCCGCCCAGCTTGCCGATGATGTACGCCGCAGCGCTCAGTGCGGACACCGCGCGTTGGGCTGCGTCGTGGGCGGACGGGCTGATAACGGTTTCCGGGCCGGACATGTTGAGCGTCATAAATGCGTTTCGCGAGGGCGGCGGGGGTGAAAAGCCCATAATCCTCAAGGTTCAACTCTCATACGCACCGGATATGGATCAGGCGCTCGAGGGGGCGGTGGATCAATGGCGAGCCCCAACGCTGGACGGCAGCGTGCAGACGATGCTTCGCCGGCCCGAGCAGTTCGACGCCGCCGTGAGGGACATTCCCCCCTCGGCAGTGGCCAGGTGCGTGCGCGTCAGCAACAGCATCCAGCAGCATGTCGATTGGCTTGGCGAAGATGAAAAGCTGGGTGTCGATTCAGTCGTGCTTCACAACGTGAATCCGTGGCAAGAGCAATTTGTCGAGGTTTTCGGCAGGCAAGTGCTGCCGCGCTTCATCAAAAGGTAATTCCGCGGACAGCTACCTGATAGGCCGGCATCTGGTTCTAAGCTCAAGCGCCCGCTTGATTGCCAGGGTGTAGTCCGCGAAGGCTGTGGGTTTGACGATGTAGCATTCAGGCAGCAGGTTGAACTTGTCAATGATGTCGGAATCTCCTCGCGAGCTTGTCAGTATCACCAGCGGAATTCGGCCGAGTTGACTGTCATTGCGGATCTCGGCAAGCACTTCCCGGCCGTTCATGGCGGGGAGGTTGAGGTCCAGAAGAATCAGGTCTGGAGCGGTCTCATTGGCATATGGTGGTTGCCTGCGTAGAAAGGCCATTGCCTCAATTCCGGTGCTAACGACGCGCAGCCGGGCCTTGGCGCCAAGGTCGACAAGAGCTTCTCTTGCGAGGACGGCGTCGCCGGGGTTGTCTTCAACCAGCAGGATATTAATGAGTTCCGCAGCCATGTTTGAGTACCCAATCATAACTCGCCAAGTTGCCAAACGCTCGCAAGAAGCAGCAGCGGGGGGATGGGGCGGAAAATGAGCGCATAAAAAACACCGGCACATATGTCCGGTGTTCTTATAGTATAAACAGGATGCCGTCTTCTCCGTGCGTCGCCGCACGGATATCCCAGTAAAGGGACGATAAAAGCGCTGACTCTCCAACCGACCCGGATCGCTCCGAGATTCGGTTCTAGATGATCCTCTAGAAAGGAGGTGATCCAGCCGCAGGTTCCCCTACGGCTACCTTGTTACGACTTAGTCCCAGTCACCGATCTCACCTTCGGCATGTCTGAATCGACACGACTTCGGGTGCTACCAGCTCCCATGACTTGACGGGCGGTGTGTACAAGGCTCAGGAACACATTCACCGCGTCGTAGCTGATACGCGATTACTAGCGATTCCAACTTCATGGAGTCGAGTTGCAGACTCCAATCCGAACTGGGGCCGTTTTT
>JAAYCO010000053.1 GCA_012729725.1 Planctomycetota bacterium | reverse complement strand
GAACATCAAAACCTATCCTGCCCGCCGAGGAGGTAAGCTCGCCGTCCATCGTGCCGGCGATGTTCGTGCCAAGCAGGAACCAGTCCCGGTGCGAGTAGTAACTGATGACGCCGCGGGCGCTGGCCCCCAGCGCCTTGTCCAGCCGGTACTTTGGCGACAGGCTGGCCGCCAGAAGCACCACGCCCTCCACCTGTGACGGGCCAAGTTCCTCGGCAACCCACACTGCGATGGCGCCGCCGCCGCTCTGGCCGACGAGGAACACCGGCCTGCCGGGGCACACCCGATGGTAACGCCTGATGTAGTCGGCAATCTCCTGGGACTGCTTGTGATTCCGTCCGCCGGCGCGGAGGTTGTACAGCGGGCCCAGGCGGCTGGTCCAGTCGTACAGCTCGACGGCGTATCGCACGCCGCCGTCATCGAGGCCCTTGCAGATATCCTCGTTGAACGCGCTTCTGCCCTCGATGCCGGTCAGCACGATCACCAGGCCGCGGTTGAGCCGTTCGGGCGTGACGTAAGGCTGATCGCCGCCGCAGCCGGCAACTGCCGCAACCGCCAGAATCATGATCGGCAAGGATCTGGAAATCATAATCTACCCGCGCACCGCGAATGCGTTCAGCAACCCGCCGCCCGCATCCAATTGCGCAACCATACTGGCCAGGCGCGGGATGTGTCAACGGAATCCCTCGCGCGCGCAAAGCATGATCAATCGGCATTCCATCCCGCATAGGAGTCAGGTCTTGAAGTATATCAGGACCCTCAGCGCCCGCAGGGTGTTCCAGCGGCTGGGCTGGCCGGGCCTTTCCAGTTTGAAGAACTCCTTGCCCTTGTGATGATTCTCCAGCTTCCACCGGCCGTCGGGGCTACGCTTGGACAAGAGAAGGTTAATGGCATCCTGGAGGCGCTCGTCGCGGACGTCCATGCGACGCAGGTGGTCCAGACCTCGAAGCACATCCCAGTGCCACCGCGGGGGAAACGAGAACTCCGTGAAGGCTGATTTGATCACCTCGCCAGTCTTGTCGGACTTGAACAGCCGATGCTCAAGAATGAACTCGTGTGCCCGTCGAATTGGCTCAGCCACCAGCGCAGCCGCCTTTTTGCCGCCGTACTCGACGTAGTCAGCCAGGCCATCCAGCACGTTGATCGTTGTGTGCAGGGAACTGTGATTCACGACGTGCCGCTGGCCGGCGCAGTTCCAGCCGCCGTCGGGCATCTGTGACTGAACGACCTGCTCTGCGAGCATCTCCACGCGGTCGTCCCGCACGCCGAAATACGCATTCAGCGACAGGTACATGCCGACGATGCACAGATCGAGCGTGGCTATCTGCGTTCGGAAGGTCTCGCCCGTCATGCGTCCCAGCAGCAGCCGGGCGCTCTCTCGCCCGGCCGGATGGCTGCGGGGCAGCCCCATGTCGCGCAACAGCAGCAGCGTGTAGTTGGCGGATGTCCACTTGGGCGTGTACAACCCGCCGCCCCACGTGCCGGCCGGGTCGCGACAGTCAAGCAACTGCCGGCCCCAACCCTCGGTCGCCACTTTGGCCTGCTCACGTTTCCATTGCGATGCCGGCTTGCCAAGAATGTCGCGCATCATCTGCCATCGAATCGTCGGATCGCCTTCCATCAGCCAATCGATGACTTCGGTGCGTTCAATGGTTGCGGTCATGGCTGGTCCTCCGGGTTCTGCTGACCGTATCGACTCAACAGTGGCAGAAAGGTTCAAACAGGCTTGCCAGGAAGGTGAACTCTGTTCTTTGACAGGCCGGGGCGGCGTCCTTCATCGCCGGCTTTATCATAGTCTTCCTGAAGTATCGGTCAACTGGCTTTCATGCAGAAGTGAACAGGCTTCTCTCTGGGTCGATAAGGCCCCCGCCAGGTCCCCAGAGATACACGTCATAAATCCGATCTGTGACGCCAGGCCCGGCCGTAGTATATTGATGGAATTCAAAAACCACGGAAAGAAGATGCCAGACCTGAAAGTGAAATCGAAGCTCACGCCGTCCGGCGATCAGCCCGCAGCCATCGACAAGCTTGAGGCGAACTTCCGCGCCGGCCAGCACACTAACGTCCTGCTTGGCGTCACCGGCAGCGGCAAGACGTTCACCATGGCGCACCTGGTGGAACGCCTGCAAAAGCCCACCCTGGTTATCAGCCACAACAAAACGCTGGCTGCACAGCTCTATGAGGAATTCAAGGAGCTCTTCCCCGACAACGCGGTCGAATACTTCGTGAGCTACTACGACTACTACCAGCCCGAAGCGTACATCCCGCAGCGCGACATCTACATCGAAAAGGACGCCGCACGCAACGACGACCTCGACAGGCTCAGGCTCTCGGCGACAACCAGCCTCAGCGGCCGAAAAGATGTAATCATCGTCGCAAGCGTCTCGTGCATCTTCGGCCTGGGCAGCCCCGAAGAATACAAGAAGATGGTCACGCCCATCCGCGTCGGCATGACCGTCGACCGCGACGAACTGCTGCGACAACTCGTCAACCAGCAGTACGAACGCAACGACGTGAACTTCAAACGCAAGACCTTCCGCGTCCGTGGCGATACGCTCGACATATATCCCGCATATGAGGAATTCGGCTACCAGGTGGAGTTCTTCGGCGACGAGGTGGACGCCATCCACCTTATCAACCCCACCACCGGAGATGTGCTCAGCGACACCGACCAGGTCTTCATCTTTCCGGCGGTTCACTACGTCGCCGGCGAAGAGACCATCAGCCAGGCAGTGCAAGGCATCAAGGCGGAACTGGAAAACCGCCTGATCCAGCTTCGCAACCAGGGCAAGCTGCTGGAAGCTCAAAGGCTTGCCGCCCGCACGCGATACGACATCGAGATGATGATGGAGGTCGGCTACTGCCCCGGCATCGAGAACTACTCGCGGCACATCGACGGCAGAGCGCCCGGCGCGCGGCCCTACACGCTGATGGACTATTTTCCAGAAGACTACCTGCTGATCATCGACGAATCGCACGTAACGCTGCCGCAGCTGCGGGCGATGTTCAACGGCGACCGCGCACGCAAGGAAGTGCTCGTGGAGCATGGCTTCCGCCTGCCAAGCGCGATGGACAACCGCCCCCTTCGATACGAGGAATTCAAGGAGCTTTGGCGCGACGTGCTGTTCGTTTCGGCGACGCCGGGCAACTACGAAATGGAACTGGCCGGCGGCGAGGTTGTCGAACAGGTCATCCGCCCCACGGGCCTGATAGATCCCCCGGTCGAAGTGCGACCCGCGCGGGGCCAGATCGGCGATCTGCTGGAGGAGATCCGCAAGCGGGTCGCAAACGGCGAGCGAACCCTCGTCACCGCGCTCACCAAGCGGCTGTCGGAAGACCTTACGGAATACATCAGGAAGGAAGGCTTCCGATGCAAATATCTGCATAGCGAAATCGAAACGCTGGAGCGGGTCGATATACTCAAGGATCTGCGGCTGGGCGCGTTTGACGTGCTGATTGGCGTGAACCTGCTGCGAGAAGGGCTCGATCTGCCCGAAGTCTCGCTGGTCGCCATACTCGACGCCGACAAGGAAGGCTTCCTGCGATCCGCCACAAGCCTGATCCAGACCATCGGCCGATGCGCCAGAAACGTCAACGCCCAGGTGCTCCTCTACGCCGATCACATTACAGAGGCCATGCAGCAGGCCATCAGCGAAACCCGCCGCCGCCGCGAAATACAGATGCAGTACAACCGCGAGCACAACATCACGCCGAAAACCGTGCAAAAGGCCATCAGGACCGCGATTCTCGACCAGCTTCGCGCTCGCGACGTCGCCAGGCAGGCCATCCACGCAAGCCAGGAGGAATTTGACCGCACCGAGTGGATCACCCGCCTGGAGAAGGAAATGTTCGAGGCTGCCGAGGCGCTGGAATTCGAAAAGGCCGCCCGCCTGCGCGACAGAATCGCCGAACTGAAGGCCAAGGAAGCCGCCACAGCCCAGTAGCGGCCCCAGGCTGCATTGCGGGCTTATTCCCGTCGCGCCAGCAGAACGGTGTCGCCGTCAAACCCAAGCTGCTCGCGCACCGTCATGCCCGATTCCGCCATGGCGTCCGCCCAGGCGAAGTGCGGCAGATTGCCCGCGCCGGCGCCCGCTGCGACAGGTGAAATGTACGCAAGCAACTCGTCGGCGAGGCCCGCGCGAAGGAAAGATTTCAGCACCGCCGGGCCGCCTTCGACAAGAAGGTGCGTCCATTGTCGCTCGCCAAGGAAATCGAGAAGAGCGCCAAGATCGATTGACGATCCGATTACCGGCATGGGCGCTATCTGCACGCCGCGGCCGGCAAGTTCGCTGGCCGCGGGGCTTTGTGCCATGGCGGCGCTGGTGGCGATAATTACTGGAGACACATCCGTCGAATTGGCAAGCTTGCATTCGAGCGGGGTTCTCAGCCGGCCGTCCAGTATCAATCTTGCCGGCTGCCTTCCGGCGCCGCTGCGATTGTTCAGCAACGGATCATCGGCGATAACCGTATTAACGCCCACGCATATGACATCCGTCAGGGCCCGCACGCCGTGCGTGTGCCGGCGGGACGCCTCGTTGCTGATCCACCTGGGCGCCCCTGCCGGCAGGGCCAGATACCCGTCGCTGGTCTGCGCCCACTTGAGCGTAACCCACGGGCGGCCCTGCGTTCGCAGCTTGATGTAAGGCGCAAGCAGATCGCGGGCTTCGCGCTGGCACACGCCGGTGGTCACGCTGACGCCGGCGCTCCTGAGCATGCTCAGGCCCCTGCCCGAGACGTTGGCGTCGGGGTCTTCAATCGCGGCCACAACGCGGGCCACCTTTGCGGCGATAAGCGCCTGTGCGCAGGGCGGGGTTTTCTTGTTGAGATGGCAGCAGGGTTCGAGCGTGACGTAGACGGTTGCGCCTTGCAGTTGCGCCGGCGTTGCCGCGGCGATGGCCTCGGCCTCGGCGTGCGGGCCGCCGAATCGCCGGTGCCAGCCCTTGGCAACAATCTGCCCGTCCTTGACGACAACCGCCCCGACCATCGGGTTTGGCTCGACCAGTCCCCTTCCAAGTCGAGCCAGGTCCAGCGCGGCCCTCATGAACGTTTCATCTGCCAAGGCCAATGCGCCTTTCGATCAGGTCTTAGTTATTGCCTGCCCGCGCCACGGCGGCGATTGAATTCGCCTGTATCTGCTTGAGTTTCAGCAGCAGAACCGCGGTGTTCAGCGGAAGGTCCGCCTTGTATTCGTCGGCGAGATCCTTGTCGAGTTCCTCGACGTCCACATCCATAAGCAGGTCGGTCTTCCGCCTCAGGTCGAGCCAGTTTTTCTGCTCGCGCGGCGTCATTACCACCTCAACGTGCGGATCGACGCCCCAGTCCTTCTCGCCGTCCTTGCGGTGCAGCAGCCGGCCGCTGGGCAGATAGTAGTAGGCGGTCGTCAGCTTGAGCCTGGCGTTTGGGTGCCGCGGGATCTGGATGACGTTCTGCACGCTTCCTTTTCCGAACGTGCGCTGGCCGACGACGATGGCGCGGTTCCAGTCGCGCATCGCGCCCGACAGAATCTCCGCCGCCGATGCGCTCATCTCGTTTACAAGCACCACGAGGTCGCCGTCGGTGTACGCCCCGGACGGCGTGGCGTCATACGTCCTTCCGCGATTCTGCCTGCCCTTTGTTGAAACGATCCTGCCGCCGGTGACGAACTCATCGGCCACCAGTCGCGAGGCCTCCAGCAGCCCGCCGGGGTTATACCGCAGGTCCACTATCAGCGAGTTCACGCCGTTTCGCTTGAGCTTTTCCAGCGCCGAGGCGAGGTCTCGCGGCGTCGTATCGGTAAATTGGATTATGCGGATGTATGCTATGCCCGCGTCCTTGTCCAGCATGAAGTCCCAGTTGTCGCCGTTGCCGCCGGGCAGAAGCTTCCAGCCCTTGACGGTGCGAATCTGGATCTCGTCTCGCACGAGCACCACCTCTCGGGGCTCCTTTTCGCCTCGCGGGCGGACGGTCAGCGTAACCTTCGTGCCTCGCGGGCCGGTGATCATCCGCACAAGCTTGTCCACCGCGATCGTGTCTGTGGGCACGCCGTCCACCTTCAGGATCATGTCGCCGGTCTTTATGCCCGCGTGCAGCGCGGGCGAATTGGCCAGCGGCGTAATGACCTTCAGCGGCTCGTTTTCCTCTTTGCCGATCTGAATGCCGACGCCGTAGAACTCGCCCATGGTCTGCTTGGTGAAGTCGTCCAGGTCGGCAGGCCAGATCATCGAACTGAAACGGTCAAGCTCGTCCAGGAAGCCGTCGGTGAACTCCATCGCCATTACCGATACGGGTATCTCAACGCTGCGCTGCGATTCCCGCAGAAGCGTGTTGAGAAGGATCGTCAGGTCGGTGTAGTCAACGCGGTCCTTGCGGCGGATGTTGTCTGCCTCGCGATCGATGGCGGCGACAAACTTTTCCCTGGCCTGCTTGTCGGCAAGCTTAGGAAAACTCGCCGACGCGCGCTCGGTTGTCGCCAGCACGCGAATGCATTCAAGAGCGCCCTGTGAAAGCTTTCGATAATCAACCGCCTGGACGTACTGCTCGTCCAACTGGGCGATTACGCGATGCACGATGTCGGCGTCGATGCCGCGCACCATGTCGGTCCACCGCATTTCTTCCGACGTGTCGGCAGCGTCGTCTTTAACCTCAGCCGCTTCATCGGCGTCGTCCTCGCCGTTGGCGTAAAGGCCAAGCACGCGAACGTGCCGTCGGGCAACCTTCGCCTGCATGCGGTATTCCTCGTTGCCGTCCTCAAGCTCCGCAAGGCCGTTGTAGCTGGCCAGAGCCTCGTACCACTTGCCCTCCTGGGCGGCCTCCTGAGCCCGCTGCTTGACGCGGGAGATCAGTTCGCCGTACCAGGTGTACTGGCTCATGTCGTTGGGATCGAAGGAAATCAGCTTGGCGAGGCGGGCATAGGGCAGAGCGCTGCGCAAGGGCTGGTCCGACGTGAAGGCGTCAAGGCTGGCGATGGCGTCAAGGAGGTCGTCCTCGGCGTTTCTAATCGCCGCAGCCGACGCTCGGCGCTCGTCAACCTGCCGGACCTGAGCCTGGGCCCATGCCTTGTCGTATGCGTTCACGCACACCTGCGTCTGCTCGGCCAGCGACAGCAGCGTTTTGGCGTATGGGCCGTCCTGGCCGGCGAAAACCGCCGACAGTTTGGCGATAGCCTCGCTCTGCGACCTGGCGGCATCGAGTGCCTTCTTTTGAAGCGATTCAAGATCTTCGTCCCAGGCTTCGCTGAATTGCTCGGCGCTGGGCCATTCCTGGAAGCCCTGGCGGATGCCCTTCATATTTTCGCGCACGGTTTTGTGCAGGCCCTGTGCGGTCAGTTCGGCAAGATGCTCGTTTGCCAGCAGGCAGTTGCGCACGCGAGCGGCGTTGATCTCGAACTCGTTTGCGCGTCGCAGGCGCCACCGCTCTGAGACCTTCATGTAGTCGGCAAGCATCGCCGCCACCGGGTCCAGCAATCCCGATGGTCGGGTGGCCTGGCCCGTGCCAGACGAGAGCTTCTGCTGCGCTTCCTGGAAGTCGCCGGCAAGGGCCTCTTCGAGCCCCGCCAGAAGCAGGTTCATCTCGGCGCCGGCGGCCTGAGTTGGTGGAACCGGTGCGGTCGTCTGCGCGACAAGCGAGCCCGCCGTCGCCGAAACCAGAACCGTAAGAATGCCAAACACGCTTCGGAACAAGGTCTTATTCACTCAACGTCTCCCGATTATCTGGAACTCAATCAAATCCGGGACAGCGGTATAATGTATCAAAGCACCGGCGTCCGATGCAAACCCGCCGAGCCTACCCGCCAATGTTAAAAAGCGCAAGCACGCCCGCAGCCAGCAGCACCGCCACGCCCGCCGCAGCAGAGACTTTCGCCAGAAAACGCCACAGGCCGGCGCTGGCTTGTCGCCGGTTGGTCTGCGCCGCCCAGGCAGCGATGCAGAAACCTGCGCAGAGCGGCGATATCGAGGCGGCGATTTTCAGCAGCACAAGCATCTCGCGGGTCATGGTCATTCCTCGTCGGCAGTCCTTACCCGAACGCGCAGCACGTGGAGGCCCCATCCGTCAGTGCCGATTGCAATCGTGCCACGCTGGGGCCGCCAGTCGTAATATGTCGCCACCGGCACTCCCAGACGATAGACGTCGATTCGGCTGCCCTGAAGGAGGAACCTCCAGACCACCACATCGGGGACAGGATCATAGTATACCGTCATTTCCGCCGGCGGGTTAGGGGACCTTGCGGATCCGCGAGCAACTTCAAGATGGTCGGGATAGCAGGTGAAATACAGCGATGACCAGTTGAACGAAACGCGCGACCTCAGGGCAATCACGTAAGGCTGCATCGGCCGAGATGTCGGAATCGGAAGCAGCGTCACCTCCACCTCTCCATCCCTGAAGCTGACCTTCTCGGCGAACACTATCGACATGCCGCAGAAGGGATGGTTCAGGGCGATTGCGCCGTCATCCAGATCGAAACAACCCCTGACAAGCCGCCAGCCGCCCAGGCCCTCGCCGTTGAATATCGTCCTCCAGGGCCTCTGCCGGCCCGACTGGGCCACATCGCTCTGTGTCGGCGGGGACGGGCGATCCACTTGCACCTGCTCCTGGCCGACATCGCCGTCGCAGCCTCCAAGCAGACACAGAGCCCCCAACAACACCGCTGCCGCATGGTGTGGTCTTGACTTCATAAAACACCCCGCTTGTTCCTGCCAGAGCAGGCAAAAAGGTGAACAGGTGACTCGTGCTTCGTAGCGTACTTCGCAGAGTAGCAGCAGGTGAAAGAACCCCAGACAGACTCTGCTGCCGATCGTCGCTACGGCTCGCCTGCGGTCTCCTGGCCCTGAG
>JAAYCO010000249.1 GCA_012729725.1 Planctomycetota bacterium | reverse complement strand
TGCTGGAACTGTAAGTCCTTTTTTTACAAAGACTTACGCACTTGCCCGTCGCGGTGCGGCGGGTTGAGTTTGTGCGAAGTCAAGCCTTACGCGGAGTCGTGGACGAAGAGCGAATCGGGCTTTGGGCGCCCCGCGCGAGCGGCTGGGAGTTTTTCAACTGGGATTCAGCCTCAGCGGCGGCGGGCACGAGATGGCTTGATGGAAATGTCCCGGCCTAAGGCCGCGATGCTACTCGCGGTCCATGTACAGGCCTGTGCCATCCTGAATCGTGGTGTAAGCATCGGCAAAGCTTTCGGCATGGCCGTCCGCCCAAACCGTGCCGGCGGCGCCTTTGTGGCGATCGTGAATCAGCAGGATCCCGGTTCCGTTATCATTGATCAACTGTTGGCCGCCGACTGATCCGTTCCACTGGTCGGCCACCAGCAGCGTTTCGGATGGATTGTGAATGTCGCTTTCGTGGGCGGGTTCATACAGCCCGGCGGATCCTTTAAGCCTGTACGAACTGCCGATGTAATAGTAGTTGTATCCGTAGGCGATCCAGTTATAACGCGAAATGGTGTTCGGGCGATTCTCGACATCTTCCACACCATTGGTATAGATATATGAAAGCATGTCTTTGGATGTCGGGCACTTGTACAGCGCCGGGCTGCCGATATAGTCGGCGCTCTTGAGAGTCCACGCCCAGTTCCAGTGTGAATAGTGCATTCCCTCAACGTTCCACGGGATGTACGCGCCGTTGTGGTCCGTCAGGTACATCTGTTTGGCCAGCCCAATCTGCCGCAAGTTGGTCAGGCATATCGTGGTCTGGGCTATCTCCTTGGCAGATCTCAACGCCGGAAGCATGATCGAAACCAGAATCGAGATAATCGCGATTACCACCAGCAGTTCTATCAGCGTAAAGGCCCTGCATCAGTCTTTGACAGGCCGCGCTTCTGGCAGCGCGAACAGGTGCCGACACGTATGACTTCGTCGTGCCCGATGTGTATGTACTTCGGCCTGAATCGCCTGATGGTATGGGTTAAGGTCTGATCCACGATATCATATGTTCGTCTGTCCGAAGGGCATGACGGAGACTGGCTTTTTGAGAGCGGCACATAGTCATAGCTGACAAGGACTTCCTGGCCGTCGGTAATCCGACCGGTCTCGATGCGAGCGATCCGCCATGGCTTGCGGGCCGGATCAAAGGGACGCACAGCGCGATCGCCAGGAATGAGCTTGTAGTCGGTATCAACCTGATATGTAACATCCTTACTGGCGTTTGTTACTGCTAAATAGGTTTCGTTGGCAAGAATGATATTAGGATGCTGCAAAGTGACCGCGGCAGTGCCGGTCAAAGTGTGCCGTTCATCCTGAATGTAGATTGATTCGGCGCAGTCGGGGTTGATATCGACAACGCCATAGGCCCAGCCCATGCCCTGCACAAGCGGAACAGGTTCAATATTGTACTGGCGGCACAAATCAACAAATTTCAAGGCCTCCTGGACGTTCCTTGGATTGTACCACCAGTTGCCGCCGGCGCTAGATAGGCCGGCGGGAGTTTCTGCTGACTGTCTTCAAGGTACAGCACAAACATCTGGCCCACGCTTTTCAGGTTGGACATGCAGGTTACCCTGCGCGCTATTTCACGTGCCTGCTGCAGAGACGGCAGGAGTGTTGAGATCAACAGCGCAATGATCGCTATGACCACAAGAAGCTCGATGAGGGTGAAGGCCTTGCTGTTGTTGCGGTACAATGCTGATTCCCTTCGTGTGAACTCTCTGCACCACATTAGAGTCTCGCTTTCTTGTGTCCTTAGGCACGCGGGCATCTACTTCAGGACTACTTCCGGCTAACTTGTCTGCGTCTCAATACGCCGCCAAGAGCACCGGCGGCCAGCAGCGACAGGGTCATTGGTTCCGGCACAGATGCGACGTTGTCGATGCGGTACTTGGCGTAATCGGGTGTGTTGACCGGCGCACTACTGTAAAACTGGATGCGGTTCATGCCGGCCAGTCCCGTAGCGAGAGTCTGTTCGAATATCACCTCATTGCCAAACATGCCTCTGGCCAGTCCAGTTGCCCCGTCGTACTCAAGAGACACATTCACAAATGACTCAAACACAGTGGTTTGTGTGTGCCACGTCCCGGTGACAGTTCCAGCCTTCCATTCCACAAGCGTCTTATTATCTCCGTCCGTCGATTTCTTGAAAACCAGTCGAAAAGCATGGTTACTCGCAGCCGAATCAACGACAAAAGCCCTGTTGGTGTAACCAGTCCATCCCGTGGCGGGAGCGTCAATTTTCACGTCCGCACTGACCTTCCACGAGTCACTCGCACCGGATGCAGTATTGCTTACATAGGCAATCGTGCCGGTGCGGCCGTGCCAATTCTGGAACATTTCCAGGTGCCTGCTCTCGCCTTCGCCGATAAGATTAGCGAAAGAGTTAGCGCTTAACGTCGCAGCCCAAATTCCCTGCCCCTCAAATGTCTGCACAAGCGTTCCATCTGCGAAAGCCGGTTGGGAGAAATCGCCCCCCCGGCACACCGCCAAAGTCAAACACGGCCGCCTGCAAGGCCGATGCCCCGACGAGCATCACAACAACCAGACCTGAACACAAACATCTTCTTGCTTCCATAATCTGCTCCTTTGAAATGTTGACTTGCCTTTTCCTTACGAAGCACATTTGCATTGCTGATTCAACGGGTCTTGCTTCTACGAATCCGCACCGACCGCAGCGACCGTTCCACCACGGATAATTTCTGGTTCCAACAGATCGGTTGACTGCTCTCCAAACACGTCGCCCCTGTCAAGGCCGTCAACCAGCAATTCAACCGCCCGTTCGCCAAGGTCATAGGTTCGAGTAAGAAATGTCGTCATCCGCACCCCAACAAGCCTTTGGGTTCCGTCTCCACCAACATCCGTCCATGCCTGTTTAACATCAAACGTCATTTCGAAATCCCGGGCCATTGAACCGGCGGCGTCCAGGTACGCAGTGTACGTTCCCCCACCTGTAACGTTTCCCATCGTAAGCTTGTTACCAGCAATGCATGTGCCATTGCCGCTGCCTGCAGCAACCTGAGACTTTTTCCAGGTAAACCCCTCGGCCGTCGCACCAAGATCGGCGCTGTCTGCACGGTCGAAGTTGTCGGAAATCAGGACCGTGTCAAACGTGGCGCCGCTTACGGAAGCCACTGTGAAGAACAATACAGACATTGCCACAAGCACAACTCCTGCCTTTGTCTCCATTTCATATCCTTTCATAATCAGATGTGTCTACCCGACCGCCTATCACGGTTTTCAAGCTTCTTAATCCGACTGCCTCTACGCCTTGACCTGCCTGCTGCTACGCCTTAATCACAGACTTGCACGACTCTCTATGGATAATTCTGCATTCGAAATTGTTTTGGGATAATTCCGGGCCGAATTTCTTGATCTGTCCGCTCAAGTGCCTGATCAAAATCTCGGCCGCCCTGCTCGCCAAGGCAACATTGTCCATTGCAATCGACGAAATCGCCGGATAGCTATGCTCCAGGAGC
>JAAYCO010000005.1 GCA_012729725.1 Planctomycetota bacterium | reverse complement strand
GTGCTTCGCCGGAGAATCGCGAAGAAGAAAAATGTCGGCCGCCGTCGGCGGCATGCAGGTAAGATAGCGGCAAAGGAAGATCACGTGTCAGATCATGGCTTGATCCTTGCGGATGCGGCGGCGCTGGGACGAATCGCCGCCGCCTACGCCAGCCGATGGCGCATAACAGTGCGCGCCGCCGACGTGGAAGGCGCAATCGTCTGGAGCCCCGCCGGGGTTCGTGGAAGGGACGCTACGTCCCCCGCGCAGCGAAAGCGCGCCATCGAGGCGGCAATGCGCTGGGGTGATCCAATGGTCGAATCGTACACAGGCGACCAGCTTGTGTGGGCGGCCCCGCTGATGCTCAACGCCCGCACAATCGGCGGGCTTATCGCATCGGTTTCGCAGCGCGCGGTTTTTCCCGAGAATTCGTGCAGATCGATGCTTGATCTTCGGGCGGCATGCACGGATCTGAGGCTGATGGCGGAAGGTGAAAACCTCACAAACGCCGCCCTGCTCGAGGCCCGCCGACTTGAATACCTCCGCGAGCAGGAAAGGGCGCAGGCGATTGCGGAGTTCAAGGTGTCGCCCCATGACGACATCCGCGAAATGTATCTCCGGCAGGAGCCCGACCTGCTGGCAGCCATCCGCCGCGACGACCGCAACGCCGCCAGAAGAATCATGAACTCGATGCTGGTGGTGATGCTGCATCGGGCGGGCGAGTCGATCAATCTTATCAAGGCGTTCTTCATGGAGCTGGTCGTCTCGATGTGCAGAACGGCCGTCGAGGCGGGGGGCAAACCAGAGGAGCTTCTGGGCGCGAACTTCCTGAGCCTGCAACAGCTTTCGCAGATCGAATCTGAAGAGCATCTGGCGCCGTGGCTGCACCGCGTGCTGGATCACGTGATGGACCTCATCGGCAACCTCACGGGCCGGCCAAGCATGGCGCCGCTGAGCGAGGCGCTGGAATTCATGCGTAAAAACGTCGCAGCCGACATCTCGCGTGAAGACATCGCCCGCTCTGCGCACCTTTCGCCGTATCATTTTTCGCGAATTTTCCGTCGTCATCTCGGCAGGACGTGCATTGACATGCTCAACCAGATGCGGGCGGACAAGGCGGCGGAGCTTCTTGTGCGGACGGAGGATCAACTGGCCGCCATCGCCGTCGACTGCGGCTTCCAGGATCAGAGCTACTTCACCAAGGTCTTCAGACGCTACTATGGCACAACGCCGATGCAGTACCGCCGGGTGCAAAGACCGGACTTGACGCCGGGCGTCGGCCCCAAATAGCACAAAATTACCAAAAACAACCACCAGTATTGCAAGACCTCTGGGTTTCCGGGATATATTCTGTCTTCCGGTTGGCAAAATGTGCCATGTTATTTTTGACATCCGTCAAGACGGATGCATTACGGGAGAAAAAGAAATGGTTGCCTCCATGGAGTCGTTGTCCGAAGCGTTGATTCGCGGCGACAGGAACAAGGTTGCCGAACTGACCACCGCCGCCCTTTCCGAGGGCGCCGCCCCGCAGGATGTGCTTGAGAAGGGCCTTATCGCGGGCATGATGGTCGTTGGCAAGCGGTTCAAGGCCAACGAGGTGTACGTGCCGGAAGTGCTTATCGCCGCTCGCGCGATGCACGCGGGTCTGAACATTCTTCAGCCCGCGCTGACCAAGGCGGGCGTTGAGCCTGTCGGCGTAGTGGTGCTGGGAACCGTCAAGGGCGACCTGCACGACATCGGCAAGAACCTCGTGGGCATGATGCTCACCGGCGGCGGGCTGAAGGTTGTGGACATCGGCATCGACGCCTCCGCCGACAAGTTCGTCGAGGCATGCAAGAACAGCAACGCCCAGGTATGCGCGATGAGCGCCTTGCTGACAACGACAATGCCGCAGATGGCCGAGGTTGTCAAAGCCCTCAAGGCAGCGAACCTGGACGTCAAGATCATCATCGGCGGCGCGCCGGTCACGCAGAACTTCGCCAACGAAATCGGTGCTGATGGTTACGCTGCCGATGCGGCAAGCGCGGTTGACGTGGTGCAAACCCTGATCAAGAACTGATTTGACGTTGACGCCTCAGGCGCAGGCGGTTTTGGCGACCTGCTGGTTCTGCTGTGCCTGCAAGGCTTCGAACAGACGATTAAGCAGTTCTTCTGCTGGAAATCTACGGCGTGGCGCGGCGGATGCTTCCGCCGCCCATGCCGGACCCAGCGGCAGCATGATCGCCTTGGGCCAGGATGGTTGAAGTTCAGCCGAAAGCTGGGCAAGAGCTTCACCCACGCGATACGGCGGCCGAATTAAACCCTTGGCCGATATCCCATCTATGCGGCAGCGATTGCCGGCAGCTACGACGTGTTCCCTGCACGAGATCGGCCTGAAGGAATAAACGCCGCACAAGCGGTGCGATAGCAGCGGGCATGGCAGATGCAGGGCGGAATACCACTTGCTCAGTTCCGAGAGGCTCTGGGGCATGCTGTCGTGGTTGTCCAGCACCTTGCGCGAGGCGGAGACACAAGCCTCGAGAAAGCCTTTGCGTTTCTCGTCCGGAAGCTGGCACATGTTGTGCCATAGTTCCATGGCTTCGGGGGCGCTCAATGGCACAAGATAATGACAGCAGGCGTCGCATTTGCGTTTGCAGGCGATCTTGCAGCCGCTGGCGCGGATGCTCGCGACCATGAGCCTGTCCGCAAGTTTGCGGGCGATAGGCACAATGTCTTCGAGATGCAGCTTCACGCGGGGCACTTCGAGCGCAACCACAAATGGCTTGTTCGCCACCGTCAACGACCATGACAGCTTGGGGCCGCTGGCGCCGCAGCGCCACGGGGCGGGCAACTTATTGAAACACGTCGGCTTCACAGGCAGATCCTCACGACAGTGTTTTCATCGGTTCTGGATCGTGCTGCCTTGAGCCACTCTAAAAGAATTGATGGCTGTAAGTTAAGTTTCTCTAACTTTCTGGGCATGTTCAAGGCAATATTTCGCCCAGGGCTTGGCCATGAGTCTTTTTTTATCGATAAGTTCGCCCGGCTGGGCAAGGCAGATGCCGTATG
>JAAYCO010000052.1 GCA_012729725.1 Planctomycetota bacterium | reverse complement strand
CGATGGCCGGGCGATACATACAGCGGCTTGACGTTATCCTGCGTGCGAAGGACAACGCCTACAGGTTTGCCATCGTACATGAGGTTGCACTTGCGACCCCTTGCGGCTGCCGGGTTTCTGTGCGTGCCGCACAGGCGGCTCTTGGCCACGCCGATGGTCGGCATGTCGAGCCACAAACCAACGTGGCACGCTATGCCCAGGCCGCGGGGGTGGGCGATGCCCTGGCCGTCTATCATCAGAAGATCGGCGGCGCTCAATTGCCGCACCGCCTCGATGACGGCTGGGGCTTCGCGGAAACTCAGCAGGCCCGGCACGTAGGGAAACGCCAAACTTTGGTGCACATAGGCGCATTCGATCTGCTTGAGCGTGCGCGCATCGCACAGCACCGCGGCAGCGACTATGCGGTTCTTGCCGATGAATGCGCAGTCCGCGGCGGCGATCGTCTTGATGGCCGCCGTTAGAGGCTCCTGACGAACCTTGGTCGCAAGCTCTCGCTGAATCGCAACTGCTTCTCGCGGCGTAACATCCCACCTGTGCATCTGCCCTACCCTTAAACCGCATGGATTTGCGAAAGATGACAATCGTGTGCCACAAGGCTCGATTATAGAAGTGCAAGCAGGCCCATGCCAGGAATTCGGACTGCTGGCAACGGCATCAGCCGGCCATGATGCAGAGGCGAGGCTGGAAGGGCAAAATCACTTCGGGCTTTCGCTGATTTTTTCGGATTCTTCCACCTGGTCCAGCAATTCTCGGGATGAAGGCAGGGAAGGACGCTTGAGAATCTCGGCGGCGGCGGCGATTTTGAGGTCTTCATCGCAGCCGGCGACGGCGAGAACCCTTCCGTCCTGAAGGTACATTGACAAGAACTTGCCGCCGTCAACGTCGCCGTAGATTTCGACGGCGTCATATTGCGCGGCGTGCCCGACGTATTGGAGTACCGTGCGGTACTGGAACGTCCAGAAGAATGGAACGCCCGTGTAAGGCGCATCCATCCCGGCCATGTTGTGCGCGGCGCATCTGCCCATCTGCTGGGCGGAACGCCAATGCTCGATCCGGATGGGCCTCATCGTTCGCCAGTCGGGGAATTGTGCTATGTCTCCGGCGGCCCAGACGTCCTGCGTCATTCTCATTCGGCTGTCAACCGAGATGCTGCCGTCCCTGTTGATCGGCACGCCGCGGATGAAGTCGGTGGCGGGCCGGACGCCGACGCCGATCACGACTCGTTGCGCCGCCAGGCGGGAACCATCGTCAAGATGGGCGACTACGCCGTCAACCGACTGCTCGAACCTGTTCACCTTGCGGCCCATCCTGAAAGTGACGCCGTTTTGCTCGTGAATGCTCTGGAACATCCTTCCAACGTCCGGGCCAAAGCCTTTCTCGAACGGCACGGCGTCGGGGCTGACCACGCTTACCTCGACGTTGCGCTGGCGAAGCGAGGCGGCGACTTCCATGCCGATGAAGGCCGAGCCAACTATCAACGCCTTCTGAACACCCTCGAGATTGCGAATCTGTTGGCAGTCGCTAAGAGTTCGCAACAGGAACACGCCGGGCAAATTCTCTCCTTCAACGCCGAGCGTCTTTGGGACGCCGCCGGTGGCCACAAGCAGGCGGTCATACGATAGCGGCTGCCCCTGACGGAAGAACACTTGCTTGCCGGTGAAAGAGACATCCGTCACCTCGTGATCAAGCATTACTTCGATGCTGTGGTCGCGGAAGAATTCTTCTCGGCGCAGAAACGGCTGTTCCTGATCGGCCTTGGCCAGATATCGCTTGGACAACTCGGTTCTGTCGTAGGGCATTTCGCTTTCGCGGGTGACCATGACGATTCGGCCCGAGAAGCCGTCCTGCCTGAGCGTTTCGGCGGCAACCAGACCGGCGGCCCCCGTACCCAATATGACAAACACCCGGCTGTCGCCCTTGGGATCGAACGCAGCCATTCGCGGCGTTCTAGCTTCACTTGGCAGCTCGTCGGGCACGACAACCACAACGTCGTCACCCACGATCTTTGCTTCGAAAACGGGTATGTCATCCAGGGT
>JAAYCO010000248.1 GCA_012729725.1 Planctomycetota bacterium | reverse complement strand
TGGCTTGGCAGGGCCTCGGTCAGTTTCAGGTTCCTCGCATCATACGTCCAGCAGGTGGGCGCGTAGGTTGCCTGGTTATCGGCGTCAGCCATGTGACGCAGGTTCGAGTTTTCGTCGAATCGCCACGTGGTCACGCCTGCCAGACGGTCGGTCTGGCTAATACGTCGATTCCTCGCGTCGAAGACGAAACTGGCCGACTGTCCCTTCGCATCGACCGTGCCGACTATGTTACCGCTGGCATCGTACGCCGTTTGGTGGTTCTTTCCTTCCGCCTGCTCCTGCGCATCGGCTATGGTGATCTGCCGATTGCGTGCGTCGTAGGTGGCGTTCCAGAACGCCCGCCGCATTCCCTATGGTCCGCGGCTTGCCTATTCTCTTTTTTAAGGCGACTGACCCGTTTTCCCCTCTGTCCCGTTTAACTCGTTCGACCTTCGCTGGCGCATCATTGCGAGTTCTGCGATTGCTCGACCTTGCTCGCGCATCAGGTCAGGCTCAATAACCACGCACCGCCCACTTCGTGTCGTCTTGGTTCTAAGACATGTTTCGCCAGCGAAGTCTTGAGACGCGAGATGGCCAGCAACGATACGGCGTCGTGTTTCTACGGAGCCACTGGGATCAAGCTTCGTCTGCTCAATAGCGACTTCCGTATCGAGCGTCTTGCCTGCGAGTGTTGCTGGCCCCATATAGATATCCAGTAGAGTTGTAAAGCACCAAAATACCTCTACTCCTGACGGATCGTCGATGTCCCATTCTGCGCCATGTGACGACCGCGATGCCGCTATCATATCAAGTCGCTCCACCAAAGCAGGGACGGTGATGTCGGGCCAGTCTTTAAGCAATGCCCTCGCGAAACGTCCAACGCGAGCAGCCGACACACTGTTGTCTCCTGTCGTTACACGACACTGAGTCAGCGCAGCCCGAACGGCTGGCTGCTCTTCCTCGATAAAAATGTCATCCGGTATTGGTCTGTCATCGGCCAGTAATGTCACAAGCAATTGGACACAATCCTCTGAAGCATCACTAGCGACCAAATCGTTAATGCGATGAACCAACATCGTAGGTGACTCGGACGACCGTTGTCCAGAGCATCCAACAGCACACCAAAGCGGTGACGTGAGAACGAAACCATATATGACATAATTGAACATCATTGGCTCCATTGTACAGGGAAGAGAACATTCCAAGCTGGCAAGCTTCATTGTGCTACGGAACTTAAGCACTATTGTTCTAGAAAGGACCCCAGCCGTCGCCCAAGCACGCACAAGAACAATCGCTTCTGAACACGAAGGTTCCGACCTTGCTGGATATAGCAACGCTTTTCGTTTCCTTGTAACCAATCAACAAAGTTCCACCAGCTTTGACGGTCACCGTCATTGTCCGCCAAATCTCCACAGTGATCTTCTTGCCTGTCGCTAAAGTTGGAAGCTCACCGTCCTTGCAGCAGAGCTTAGGCCAATCCTTCGGCGCGCCCTCGAACTCGACATCATCGGTTGTACACGTATGTTCTTCGCTTACCAGGGCAGTTCCCCGATATGCATAGCTCAACGATGCTCCGCCTTCCAGGCTGATTTCCTTCTTTCCAATTTTGCCAAGTGATACCGGAGCCTTTGCAGAGACTTCGACCCCTTCGAACGTCGTCCCGTGCGGCATTACATCGAGAAACTCCACTGAGCATGTTGAAAGATCCTGCTTGAATCGCACTAGTACCCCCGGTGGGAGCTTCGCGCTGTCAGGATTGACAAGCGCCATTCCATTCAATATCGTCATATTCTCGTCGTCGAGCCACTCGCGAGCTACAATCTCAGGCTCGAGCCCCAATGGATCTAAAGAAGCGGTTGGACTACTCAAGACGTAGCAATACACACTCAATCCGCCATGGTACCCAATCGGATCCCGGCTCACAAACCGCCCCAATTTCGCATCGTACATCCGGGCGCGGTAGTAGTAGAGGCCGGTCTCGGCATCGAGGCGGCGGCCGGTGAAGAGGTAGGGATTGCCAATGGTGGACGCCTGCGGGTCAAGGAGA
>JAAYCO010000051.1 GCA_012729725.1 Planctomycetota bacterium | reverse complement strand
TAAGGCTAAGCGGAATGCCATACACGCCGCCGCCGTATGTTTTCTTGACTTCTTCATCCGCCTGGCGAATGAACTCGTAATCGTTCTTTCTGGTTTCGAACAGCTGCACGCCGCGTTTCTCGTCGTGTTCGAAAACCTCGTCGGCGGGTATGATTCCCCAGATGATATCGGGGTATTCGTCAAGGCATTCGTTAATGCTGTTGAGGAAGAACTCGGTTGCGCCGGGGTCGGGCAGAAACGGGAGCTTATCGATCGTGAACTCGCTGCCGCTGTGGGAGTAGGCCATCAGCACCGCCTTTACGCCGTGCTTTCTGAGCATCGCGGGCATGTCGTAAGGGGGGTGCTTGATCATGAACGTGTTGGCGATTGGCATAAGCTTGCTGTCGGCAAGGCGCTTGAAGAATTCCTCGTGAACATGGCGCTGGCCATACTGAAGGGCGAAGTTGCGCATCGCCGAGGCGTCGATGCCGTGGGCCCACGTCATCAGACCATCGCGTGCGTAGCCTATCGGCTCGTCGCTGAGCAGTTCCTTGTACAGTGGCTTGTCTACTTGCCAGACTCGGGCCGAAGCGCTGCCGCCGGGTGCTGCCGTGAGGGGAATCGTGTTGGCGTAGATGACCTTTCCGTCGGCAAGCCTGGTCGCCTGGACGGCGATCCTGCTGGTGCCCTTGGGCAGCTCGTATGGAAGCGTCAAATTCCTGACGCCGCCGGCCTTGACCTCGGCCTTGTGATCAAGGATCACGCTGCCGTCCTCGACGCTTTTAAGCGTAACCTGCACGGATTGATCAAGCTTGCCGCTGTTGCGAATCTCGGCAATCATGCCCTTGGTCGCAAGCCGATTCAGGATGAACGCCATCTCGCCGGGGGGCGCTTCGAACGTCAGCTTGCCGAACGTGGAAGGATCGCCAAAGCCGTTCTTTATGGGGAACAGCGAGCTGTTCTCATTGTTGCTCTTCTGTTCCCGGCACAAGTTGCCCACCCACGATTCGCCGCCCTTGGGGGTGACATTCAGATCTTCAAACGGAATGGCAATCTCGACGGACCATCCGTCGGAGCGCTTGGCAGTGGCCGTCTTGATGTCGGGATCCCACGAGGAGTTGTCTATGAATTTGTCGTATAAGACGCCGCTGGCGTTTACGATAATGTGATAGTACTGCTGCCTGTCTTCCAACGGCGCGAGGAATATCTCGACGCAGTCGTCGAGCCATATGTCGTTGTCCCGCTCCTCAACGTGCGTCCATTCGTTCACCAGAAGGTCCATGCGCTTCTGTTGGCAATCGAAGCCCACGTAGAGGTTGACGTCGTCGAAGAGCACGCGCACCGTCGTCGGATTGACCACAGCCTTGCCGCCCGAAAGCGCAAGGTTGCCAGCCGGCGCCCCGGCCCAGGCTGCTTCATCCAGTTTGCCGTCGATGGCAATGATGCCATCGGCTCGTTTCGCTTCCAGTGCGCCAAGGCAGGTTGATGTCAATAGCAACAGTGTGACCAGTGATGATTTCATGTAAGGGCTCCGCAGGCTAGGCCGGTTGACGTTGATCAGCAAGCGTTTGTCGCGACGAGGGGAACGCTAGTTGTTATACCAATGGTCAGTGTCGTCCCAGAAATAATCGCTGTCTATGTGCGCCCATTCGGCATGGCCGTCAGCAAAGAGCATGTTGATGCCTTCCAAATGCTGGACCATCGCAGGAAAATAGAGGTTTCGCGCCCATTCCATGGCGCTGGGGTACAGGCATATCGGGTTGCCAAGAAACTGGGCGTTGTCGTAGCACATCACGAGGTTATGCGGGCGAACGACCTGATCCGGCGACACCTTCACTGCCCTGCTTCCGTCGTAGCTCCAGCAGCCAGAGGCCGCCGCCATAGCCTCCGCAACCCAGCACGCGATGGTTGTATCCGTACCTTGGCGCGCCGTTGCCTGATGCACCGCCCGAAAAGCAGTAGTAGTAGTTGTTTGTCTTGACGTCCAGCTGCGACTTCTCGAATGCCGGATATGCTGAACACAGCACCGCAGCCGGATTATCGCCGACAAATGGCATCAGCAGCTGGGGCCACATCGCGTTCGAGTATGTAACACCCGGCGGACGTGGATTAGCCTCGCAGTTAAGGAAGCAGGGCGGGAATGTTATGAATTCGCCGGTGTACATGTTCATTCCGGTGCCCACGCCCTTGAGCTGGGCCAGGCACTTGACGCTGATGGCGTGTTCCTTGGCCTTGGCCAACGCCGGCATCAGGGTCGCAAGAAGAAGTGATATGATTGCGATCACCACAAGCAGTTCGATCAGCGTAAAAGCTGACGTGCGGCCGCTGGCCTTCATCGGATTACTCCTTTTTCATGTTTTGCATGGTCCCACGGACCGCTGGATGATCATGTCGATATCCAGCAGCTCCTGAACCGGCTCTTTTCGGGGCGAGTCGATAAGCTCCAGCAGAATGGAAGTCGCCCTGCGAATCATGTCTTCGGCGGATGCGGCAAGCATCGAGAAGAACCGTTCTTCGCGGGTGAACTGTGCATTCTGCGTTGTGGCCACAATCGAAATGTCGTCGGGCGCCGACAGCCCGTTAGCCTGAAGCTTGCAGTACACGCCGCTGGCCGTCTGCTCGCCGAATGCCACGATCGCAGTGGGCGGCTTTGGGCTATTGAGCAACTGGACCGCCTTCTCCATGCCGTAGATCGAGCAGTAGTGCTCGCCATAGCGGCGGTAGTAGTCCATCATCTTGCCGTCGAAGGCATAGAGGTTCGGGTCGTACAGGCCGTGCTTCTCAAGCGCCGAGCGGTAGACGTGCAGAATACGCCGGCCGTGCTCTGCAATACTCGGCGTGAAGCCGATGTACGCGATTCTCTTGTGTCCCAGCGAGATGAGCTGCTCAAGCAACTTCGTGTGGGCGGACTCGTGGTCAAAATCCACCCAGTTGACGCCCGGCACATCCGAAATCCGGTTGACGGATATGAACGGCGTGCGGGCCTTTTTGAGCAGGTCGATTACCTCCGGCGTAATCGTCGAATTCGTGAAGATGAACCCGTCAACAGGCAGGTTCAGAAGAATGTTCGGCTTCTCGCGGAAGACATCGTTGCAGTGATCTATACCCAGCACGTGGTAGCCGTGCTGCTTTGCGCAATCTTCCACTACGTCAAGTTGGACAGCCCGCTTCTTTTCATGCAGCAGCCCCAGCACGCCTATCGCGCCGTGCCGGTTGGTCTTTGCCTGCCTGCGGATGAACGTGCCGCTGGAGGGCACTATCGTGATCGTGCCTTTGGAAGAAAGCGCCCTCAACGCCTTGGAAATGGTGCGCGAGTTGACCTCCAACTCTTTGCTCAAGACGGATACCCCAGGCAGCTTGTCAGTCCAGCGGCCTTCTTGAATCTTCTCTTCAAGCTTCTGTGCGACGTCCAGATACTTGGTCTCGAACATCATCTCTCCTGAGATCTTGACCGTTGTATACCCATAGTAACACTACGCGTGCCACTTGTCTAGCGCAATCGGTCAGATTGCCAAAATATTTCTTTTTAATGTGCAACGCCACTGCAACGGCAGGCGGCGCAAACGGTTAGAACGCGACGATTCAACCGCTGCGGTCCTGTTCTGGATGCGGTCCACTGCGCAACGGCATGCTTTCCGATGCAACGGCTTGCTGCTTCAGGCTGGCGATTGCATCTGCAATGGGCACGTCTAACCGGCGCCTGCCGCGGTAATAGGATGTCGTGGCGAAGCCGATTTCCTTGAGCATGTTCAATGCGCTTGGCAGATGTTTGGCCACCTGCTCGGGCTCGTGGGCGTCGGAGCCGATCACGACGGGAATGCCGCGTTCATTCATCAGCTTGAGTATCTCCACGCCCGGCCGCCATTCAGCAAGGGCTTTCTTCTCGGCGCCGGTGTTCAGCTCCATCGCCACTCCCGTGGAGGCTATGCGGTCGAGGCACGTCTTCAGGTGTGTCAGTAGGCGCGACACCTGCCACTGGTCCGGATGAATATCCTTCACCAGGTCGGGATGCGCCAGTGCATCAAAAAGCCCGGTTTCGGCGGCCTGGGCCAGGTGTGTGAAGTACTGCATCTGGAACGCCAGGGCGTTATCCGTCAAGTACAGCCGGCGATAATCCGGCAGGTGGCAATGAATCGACCCCAGCACGTACTGGAAATCCGCCTGCCGGTGCAGCCGCTCCAGCCACGGCTCCATCCCCGGCAGCCAGTCGCTTTCTATGCCCAGCACAACGTCCACCCGCCCGGCCCAATCCCGGCCGGCCTGGACGACCATCTCCACATATTCAGATAGCCTATCCCTTGCGATTCTGCCCTGATGCTCGTAGCTTTCAGGCATGGGGCAGTGGTCGGTGACGTATATGCCCTTCAAATTCCGCCGACGCGCCACCTCGGCGTAGTCGCCTAATGATCCTCTGGCATGGCCGCACATGGGCGTGTGAATGTGAGTCTCGTAACATGTCAATTTCATTTGATCCACGATCAATCCAGGAACCTCAATAACTTATGCCGGCCGGGTGCGTGAATCTCACAGGCACCTGCCAGGATTCTGCCGTGGCGAGTGCTCTTAGGCACAAGTTCTTGCACTTTAACCGATTACACCACCTTGGCCAGTAAACCAATGTATACTATGCCTTGGCCTCTGGCAAGGCAAGAAGCCAGATCATTGTGCAACGGTATTGCCAATGAGGCGGGTTTGCGTACAAGGCATGTGCGTTGGTTGGCCACAGCTAGGGGCATCAGTTCCGGACCCGCAGCGTCGCCGTTATCGTGCTCGTAACATCCAATGAGCAGACCAGACAACGCGTAAAGCCAGCATGGCAATGGGGGGACCTGGCTCCACGTCGCGGAGCGAGACCCCGCCCTTGCTGTTTTCGCTCGCGTAACATCCAGGGATCGCACCTACACCACAACGTTTGTTGTTCTGCGCACGATGATCACGATGTGAACCATAACGGCGTTGATTCGCTGCGCGATAGTTGTTGGTTTCCCATCATTTCCCGTACCGTGGCTTTACACATTGGGCGAGGCAACCGCGGGGCTAGTGCAGCAGGCGGCGAACTCTGCTTCCCCCAGAGGCCGGCCCCAATCCCACGCCAAGGAGTTGACCGGTAACTATCTGTCTCTATATCCTAACGTTGCTGAAGAAAGAGTAACTGGCCCCAAGTAATCCGAGGCGGATCATGTTGGCAAAAACGGCAAAGTGGTCGCTGATTCATTGGGTAATCGCAGCGGCGGTTATGCCGGCTGTGCTTGGCTGGTGGGGATGCGCCAGTGTCGTGCCACCGGGGAGTTTCAGGGCCGTGAAGGAGCCGCGAGCGGGGCGGGCGATTGGCAGCCGCGTTGCGGTTGTCTACTCGAAGCACTATCAAATCAATCTCGGCGGCCTGGAGAAGCTTCACCCGTTCGACATCAACAAGTACGCCCGCATTTACCTGGCGATGAACACCGAGGGGCTGATCGAACCGCGTGATGTATACGTCCCGAAACCGGTAACCGAAGAGGACATCAGGCTGGTGCATTCGCAGGCGTTTGTGGATCGGCTCGGGGATTCTGAAGCTGTCGCAGGCTGGCTTGAGTTTCCTGCTTTGGGAATGGCCCCGGCAGCGCTGATTGACGTGGGTGTTCTCAACGCGTTCCGAGCGGCCAGCGGCGGCACGATTCTGGCGGGGCGCGAGGCCGTCAAGCATGGCGTCGCCATTAACCTTGGCGGTGGGTATCACCATGCAAAACCCGACGCCGGCGAGGGTTTCAATGTTTTCGCCGACATGGCCATCGCCATCCGCCGCCTGCAGAGCGAGGGGCTTATCCGCCGGGCGGCAATAGTTGATCTGGACGTGCATCAGGGAAACGGCTCAGCCGTGATCTTCGCAGGCGACGATTCTGTGTTCACCTTCTCCATGCACGAAGGCGACATCTATCCCGTGCCGAAAGAGAAGTCCGACATGGACGTGGAACTGCCTGCCGGCACGGACGACGAGGCATACCTGGCCGCCCTGGCAAAACACCTGCCTGCGGTGCTGGCGAGGTCCGCGCCTGACATCGTGTTCTTCCAGGCGGGATGCGACACGCTTGCGGGTGACCCGCTGGCGCGGCTGGCGATGACGCAAGAGGGAATTGTCCGTCGCGACGCGATGGTCATCGACGCGTGCGTCGAGGCGGGGATTCCCGTTGTAATGGTCCTTGGCGGCGGCTACAGCGACGACGCCTGGTTGGCCCAGCTTGCCTCCATCAAGCGAACGATCGCCAAATACAGTCTGGCCGGCCGGGCGGCACATCCGCCACGTGCCGCCACCAAGGCGGAAAGAATTTACACGAAGTGAGCAGAGCGTTCATCATGTCTTCAACAGGTAGATCGCCAGAAGCTTCGCCGGTTTCTTCTTCCTGTTGACGGGCAAGTGCGGAATTCTGCCATCGAAGTAAAGCGAATCGCCTGCATCAAGCGGCACGACGTCATCGCCGACGCGAAACTCTATCTGGCCTTCCAGAATGAAAATGAACTGCATGCCGTCAGTAGTCACAACACTGCGTTTTGAACCGGCGTCTATGGTGAGCACGAATGAATCGAAAAGAGTGGCGTTTATGCTGCTGTTGAGGATGTTTTCGTACAGATAACCTTCGCCTTCATCGCGGCTGATGCTTCTGCGCTGGTCCGCCCGGACGACAACGTATGGATCCTGCTGGTTAATGCCTATGCCCTGAACCAGGTCAGCCATATCCGTTTTAAGAGCCTTACAGATATTCGCCAACACCGGCAACGAGGGAATGGTGCGGAAGTTCTCTATCTTGGAGATAAGGCTTTTTGACAAGCCGGTCGTGTCAGCGATATCGTCCAGCGTCTTGCCTTGCGCCAGGCGCAATTGCCGCAACGTCACGCCTATTTGTATGAGATCGTTCCTGTTGTCAGCCATTGCCCACCGCCGCCAGATGTGGCTTCGTCATGTAGGATTCTCCAACAAGCCTCGCATTTTACGGTTGGTGGAGGCGTTGGCAATAACTCTGTATCTCAGCAGGTCCTATGCCCTCCAGCATGAATGGTCCTGCTGATTTCAATAGCGGGCAAAAGAGTGATAAGCTTCGACAAGTGCAAGCACATTCTCCGTGGGCGTATCGGGCAGAATGTTATGTGCCGTGCAGAATATGTAACCGCCGTCTCGGCCGAGGATCTCAGCTGTCTTCCGGACATGCCGGCGAACGTCGTCGGGGCTGCCGTTGGGTAGAACGTTCTGAATGTCGATGCCGCCCTGAAGGCATAAATGCCGGCCGTATTGGCTTTTTATCTTCGCGAAATCATCCGCCATGGATGCCGGCTGAAGCGACTGCAAGATGTCCAGCCCCGCATCGACGAATTCTCCCACAAGTGGCGTGACGTTTCCGCAGGTGTGATACATCGTCTTAATGCCGAAATCGTGCGCCAGTTCGTTGAATTCGGCAAAACGCTTTTTGAAGAATGAGCGATACATATCAAGCGAAACCCATGTGGAATTCTGGGTTCCCATGTCGTCGCCCATGAAGAATATGTCGATTCCGCCTTGGGCGGCCTCAAATACGCGAAAATTGTAATCCATGTAGTAGTCGGCCACGTGACGCAGAATGCACTCGGCGATCTCGGGTTCGAGAACAAGGTCCATGACGAAGCGTTCAGTGCCTCGGAGGTACATCCCGGCCTTGAGCTGTGAAGTTCTGTCAAGCCTGTCGCCGCCGAAGACAACCGCATAGCCCTTGTCTCGAATATTCTTGCAGGCGCTCTTGACCCGCGAGTAATCCCACTTGGAAGCGTCCGGCCATGCGTGTTTCTCGATATCCGCGACACTCTCGGCGTTGGCAAGCGGGGAGTGTGCCAAATGCTTGCTGGTCCATGTATAAGGCGAGCCGTCCCTGCACTTGCCGTTTATGGAATGATAGCGGCGCCAGACGCCCCAGTGGTCTGCAAAGACTCCATCCTCATCCGGTGTGACGTCCGGCAGTCCCGGCCCGCGAAAGTAGCGTAGATCGACACCGAATGCCTTCAGCACGCCCTCGGCATCCGATACACCAAGATGCTTGGCCAAACTTTCGTAAACCTCGCCTACGGCCCAGAAGTCGATGGGGATACGATCGGGCTGGGTGCAACTTACAGTTGTTAACACTCTCTGCCTGGATTCGCCCGGCGCCTCTGCATCCGCACGAGCGGCTAAAGCATTATGAGCATGACCAGCAAGTGACGCTGCCTTTATCGTCTTCTTGCCAATGATTTCCGACGAAGGTAGTTCAATGGACATCGTGGAACTTCCTAATGCATAGCCTCGACTATCTCACGTTGCGGTTGCGGCGCATGGCTTTGTTAAACCGTCCGACATTGTATTGTATTGTTGAGTATTAGTCAACATTGGGCACGCAAAAAACATAAAAGACCGTGAATTGCGAGCAAGCGGTGTTGACAAAGGCTCAAGGTGGGGGCCGTTGGGCTGACGTTGCCGGAAGGATATGTGCAACAACACGATGCGGTGCTGATCTTCTCGGTTCAAGCAGCTTGTCCGGGCTCAACAGCGTGTTTGCCCGGTGGTGGCTCTTGAGCAGCCTGCCCAGGTTGCCTGGCCTCAGTGAGTCATGGCGTAGACATAGATGTTGGTCGCCATCCGCAGACATTCCTGTTCAGATCGAGAGCCAAGCAACTGCGCCCAGGCGCAGTGAAGGTCGCTGGAGGACAGCACGCCTACCAGCCGATCGCCGTCATATATGCCGATCAGTCCATGATCTCTGCCCTGGGCGTGGGGAGCACCGTCGGGCATGTCGTAAAAGCAATGGAAGATCTCGTGGTTCCTGTCGTTCTCAAGGTTTGTCATTCTCACGCCGGGCAGTATCTTCGGCAATTCCAGAAGCATCGACCGGAAAAACAGATCCGGCTGAGAGCCGGACAAAACGCAGTCGTCTATGAACAGGAATCCGCCCCGGCGCAGGTATTCTCGAAGATTGCTTCGGTGCGCCTCTTTCAAGTGCACGGGGTGCTGCCCGTGCATGAAAATCAGCGGATAGCTGACCATTTCGTCAAGGCTGTCCACATGGGGCACGCCGAAATCGAAGGCGAGGTTGATGTCCGTCTCTCTGCGCAGATTGCGGATCAGGTTCAGGTCGCCCTAGGGATGATAGCTCCATGCCTTCTGGCCCTCCTGATCGGTGAATCGCAAACGTCCCCATCGCATTGGGCTGCCGCTGGACTGACGCAGGCCATCTCGGGAAAGGGCGGCGGCGGTCAGCGGCAACAGAAAGAGAAACTGGCTTACGAGAAACGTTGCAACGAGCACAAGTCCGATCCTGTTGAGCAGTTCACTTTTCATGGTTCTATGCACTCCTTGTGGCGGATTGGCTCAGAGTCTTCTCACGCCATCCTGTATCGCCTTCGCACGATAAGCTCCATCAGAAACGCAGCCAGCATTGCCGCGAACACCCACGGCCTGTGCCACAGCGGCGTACGGACGACCTCGACCGTCCGGGCTTCATCCCGCCCAAGCCACGCGGTCCAATCCCATCGAGCCTCCGGATCGATGGATACGCCCCTGCATGCGACCGCCAGTTGATCCAGGCCGGTCCTGTCGGGCTTGAGAACCTGCATCTCCCGACCGATCCGTTTGGCTTTGCCGGATATGTACGCCTCGGCCAGCACGTTTCCCTTTTCGCGAGCCACCAGGCGATAGGTAGCCTCTGCCTCAATTTCCAGCGATGTCTCGTAGTGTCGGTCCTGATCTATGGGAGCGAGGGACAGCGGGATGTTCCGGCCGGCTGTTTCGGCGGCGAAGCTCAACTGGCCGATTTCCAGGCCCAGCGCGGATGGCAGGTAGAAACGGATCGTGGCAGTTTCGTCGGGGGGGTAGACGGATGAGTTCATGATCCACGCCGGCTGTCTGCGCGACGCGGCGCAAAGGTATCCCACTAGCTGCCGCCAGAACTGGGGGAACACCTGAGAATCACTCGGCAGGGACAGCTTCCATCGCCACAGCGAATCGCAGGCCAGAACTCCCACATGCCCAGAACCGAATGGTTGAACGACCAGGATCGGCTGTTTGTCTTTCGTGCAGGCCAATACCGTCGCGCCTGGCTTGACTCGCCGGGCTTTGGCGACGCATTCGTAATGAGGCACAGATTGCTGATCGGACCTGCCGCCGTGGGCAAAACTGAAGATCGGCGAATTCCATCCCTCACGGGTGATCTCGAACGGTAAAAGAGGAATCCCCTTAACGCTGCTGCGGTTTCGGATGAACTCATCGCCGAGCCTTGTCTTCGACGCCCCATGCGTATCAAACCGCTCCTCCATCGCGGCCATGTATTGGTCCCGCTGCTGGTTAGAGTCGTTCTCCACCGTCGCCGGCAGAAGCCTGGCAAGGTCGGAATTCCCCAGGGCCGCGACGGAATGAGGGTTTCCGTTGACGACAAGAAGCCCTCCACCGTCACGTACGAACCTTTCCAGGGCGTCCACCATGTCGGAAGAAACCTGTCGGCAACTCATGTTCATGAGAATAACCACATTAAACCCCGATAGCTGCGAAACGTTCTTCCAGCCGTCAAGCCCATACATGCGCGCCGTGCGATATGATCCGGGAGCGAAATGGACGTACATTTTGCCATTCGTTTCGCGATCAAAAATCGTCCGCAGGTGCCGCGTGCCCCAGTCCAACGCGCCCTGGTACAGCAGAACTGATGGAGTTTCGTGCATCTGTCCCGTGATGGACCATTTGGCCGAAGCAAGTGCGGTATTTTCGGACTTTGTTCTCAGAACTCCCTCGTAGATCCTGGTGTCGGCGCTTAAGACAGGCAGGTCAAAACGGATCGACTGGGTGGCCGACTGGTTGCTCAGCAGATCCAGGTCCTGGGAGTAACAGACCTTGCCGTCGCGCGTCACGGCCCATTCAAGGTTCGTGCCGGCGTCAAGGCCCTCCGCCCGGATCAGAACGTTGACCGGCACGTTTGTGTGAATCTGGGCGGTGGAGGGCACTTCCAGTTTTTCGATATCGCAGTAGGGCTGGGACGCCAGCGGCGTGTCCATAAGAACAAATGCGTGGGGCAGCGAGCATCGGCGCAACGCATCCACCGCGGGAGCGGGCGAGGCGCCCGTCGAATCCCGTCCGTCGGTCAGACAGATCACTCCGCCCAATCCCTGGGAGTCGAATCGGCCGATCCACTCGGACATGGTTCGATAGAGCGCCGTCTCCGGGGGAGACGAATCATCCGGCGAATTGCCAGCCGATGCCTGCCGGAGTTCTTCGACGCTCTCGATCGGCCGAAGCAACTCGGCAAAGGCGAACGTGCTCCACCGGTACGTGTCCATCCCCGCCAGCGTGTCGCGCCAATACCGCATTGCCTTTTCGAGGCGTGATTCACCCCAGGAGCTTTTTTGTCGCATCGAACCCGATACGTCGAAGATCACGGCGACATTCGGTTTGGTATCGCCGGCGAATGTTTGGCGCTGGATTCTTGTCGGGTTACAGAGGCAGGCCAGGATCAGCCCCAGCGCCAGGATTCGCAAAAACCCGAGCAGCCAGCGCGCCGGCGAAGAAATTCGTCGTAGCGTATACCTGTAGGACAGGAAGACCACGACCGCGGCCGCGACCGTTGCGAGGACCAATCCCGCCAATCCGCCGGGGAAACTCCATTCGATTGTCTCTGTCAGTTGGCCTGTCATAGAAGTCGATTCATTTCTGCGCCGCGCCGGCCTGGGTTGAAAGCGTCTCGAAATATTCCACCACCCGTTGGCGATACTGAGCGGGCACGTCTTCGGGCGAGAACGATCGCACCATTTCCATTGTCTCCATCCGCCTCAGAACCTGCCGTCCGAGGCAGTGCAATTCCTTCGCAGCCGGTTCGATCACTGTCGAAAGAATGCGCAAGCCGCTTCCCTGACTATGAGAAAGATGAATGGTATTTCGGAGAGTGTCCATACGGACATACCATTCGGCTTGGTTGTTCTGGCCGGACGCCCCGGAGTTTCCTTTTTCAGCCGCTTGAAGAATGTCATCGGCGGCCAATTGCGCCTGCCGCCGCAAATCCCGCATCTCTTCGGGACTCATGGCCGCATCCGCGTTGTTTTCTTTGATTCTCTGGAGAACCTCGCCCAGTCTGTTGATGGCGTCGGCGAGGAACGAGCCGGCCGATTCGTCCATCATGCGCACATCCGCCACCATGGCGATCGCCTCGTCGATGGCCTTGGTCGCCTGTGAGTTCCGCGGCGTGCGATCCTGTTCCAGCGAATCGGGAATTTGCATCCGGTCGATCTGTCGGGCCAGACTTGCCATCTTTTCGGCAAGGGATTGACGGCCTGAGGCGTGCTGCTGTTTCGCCTGGTGGACAAGTTCGGCGATTGCGGTCCCGACGCTATTGCCCGCCTGGGCATCGCGGCCGTCGTTTGCTTCCTGTCGGGCGTCGTTGAGGTGCTTCTGCACCTCCTGGAGGGAATTCTCAGCCCGTTGGTCCGCGTCGCGCCGCAGTTGATCGAGCGCCTGCTGGATATCGGAGCGGCTCTTCCGGGCGGACGTCCCGGCATCTTTCCACTGTTTCGCGTCGATCTGCGCCTCGACCTGCCGACTGGAACGGTGCGCCTGATCCATCTGCCGGGCCATGGAAGGTTGGGAATGCATTTGAGCCATCAGATTCTGCAGCGCCCTGGAGATTTCGTCCTGCTGTTTCCCCGTACCGGAAGCGGAACCCTGCCCCTGGCCATTCTGCCGACTCTGACCTTGAGCGGCGCTGCTGGAATTTGCTTTGGCTTGTCCTTCCTGTTCGGCGCCGGGACGATCCGAAGGGGCGCCCGTTGGGCTTTGCGTCTGGTCGCCCTGGATTTCATATGGGCGGTCCCGCGTCAACGTGACGACCACCTGCTGTTGTTTCTGTTCCAGGGCAGCCAATTGCATTTCGGGATTTTCCTCCGGCGGCAACGGGGGCACGAGTAGCTTATTGTCTTCCGTGAACGGCCAGGGAGAGTTAGGAATTTGCGGGCCAGTCTTGTCCTTCCCGTCTGACTTCAGCGCTTGGACGATGGCCGTGACCGCCTTTTGCTGATCCATGCCGCTTTCCCGCGGCTGGGGCGGCTGGCCGGTGGAATCATCCCCCTTCAGATGCATCCAGGCAGCCTCCATGGCCAATCCCGCGTCGAGCATGTGCTCCCAAAATCCCATGACGTGAAATTCTTCCGGCGCTTTATCCAGAAAGAACTTCAGGTCGTCCAAAAGCTGCTTCTGATTGTCCGCCAGGAAGCGCAGCGCGTCGGTTTGTTCGACGGCGCCGATTGAATGGCCGACCGAGATCACGTCGTATGTTCCACGGATCAAGCCGAT
>JAAYCO010000050.1 GCA_012729725.1 Planctomycetota bacterium | reverse complement strand
CAGTTCTGGCCGATCCTGGCGCCTTTCATAACATGGCAAAAGTGCCATATCTTGGTGCCAGCGCCCACCACTGCGCCTTCATCCACATACGCGCTTTCATGAACGAAGTACTTTTTCTCTTCCACTGTTGCGCTCCTGCCGGCATGGCCGGGTTTGTGTTTAGAGGTTGACCGGCTGGCCGCCCTTGGCAAGCGACTCGCTGCCGGCTTCGAGCACCTTGACCACCCGCAGGCCGTCGTTGCCGTCGCTGCGGGGGCGAGTGTTCTTCTCGATGCTCTCAAGGAAATGGCGGCATTCGGTTTGCAACGGCTCCCCACCGGCGATCTTCGGCAACAGGATGTCGCCGGTTCGCAGGGTAATTGCCTCCACATAGCTCTCGACGCTTAGCTTGACATCCGCGCCCTTATCATAAACGCGTATCTTCTCGCTGGCTTCCATGTCGTCAAACACAACCATCCGTTGTGAGCCCACGAGAGTAACCTTACGGATTTTGTGCGGGTCCAGCCATGAGACATGAATGTGCGCCATTCTCCCGTCGGCGAACTTCAGATTTGCAAAGACAACATCCTCGATGCCCTGCTGCAGATATGCCTGCCCGCTGGCGGATACGCTTACAGGTTCTGCATCAAACAGGAAGCAGGCGACGGAAACATCATGCGGCGCCAATGACCACCATGCATTCTCCGCTTTTCGCACTATGCCGAGATTAAGCCTCTGAAAATAGAGGTACAATGGCTTGCCAATATCGCCATCGCTGATCATGTCCTTCATGTAGAGCACAGCGGGGTGATACTCCAGCAAGTGCCCCACCATCAGACACAGCTTCTTCTTCTCGGCAAGGTCAACCAGTTCCTTGGAGTCCTTGCTGGAGAGCGTCAGCGGCTTCTCTACATAGGTATGCTTGCCTGCCTCTAGCGCCTGGCGGGCGATCTTGTAATGGTACGGAGCATCCACGGCGACCACGACCGCCTGAACCGACGCATCGGCAAGCACTGCCGAGTAATCATCAGTTATCGTGGCCTGTGGATACTGCGCCTTGAGAGCCTGGCGGGTCTTCTCGTTGAGATCGCAAACATACTTAAGTTGAGAGCCGGGCGCAGCCGCGAAATTACGAACGAGATTTCTGCCCCAATTACCCGCCCCAACAACCGCCGTGGAAATCATGTAAGCTCCTTGAAGAACGTGCTCAGACGACGCAAAACTGATCCCGAGTCTGTCAGCTTGGAGCGCCAACCGGCCCGTACACCTGCAAAGCATCGACAATTATGACTTGAGGCATTAGCCGAATCAAGCGAAGTTTTATCGCCCATTGCAGGCTTGCCCACAGTTTCACCGTGCTTTTCGGAGCTGCAATGGCTGAATAGCTATTGCGTCACGAGCAAATTGTGTAAGATCACCTGATCGTCTGCCGATAAGTATTTCTAACTGTCGGGCCGTCTAACTATTCGTTCAGCTTAAGGAGCCGAACTTGTTCCAGGAATTGATGCGGAAGCTTGAGTCAAATCAGCAGGTGGTTGGGGTGATCGGGTTGGGCTATGTGGGTCTGCCGCTGGTGAGGGAATTCACCCGTGCGGGGTCGAAGGTTGTTGGCTTCGACGTGGACGCCAGCAAAATCAAGGCACTCAAGGCAGGCAAGAGCTACATCGAGCACATTCCGTCGGAGACGGTCAAGAACATGCTCAAGCAGGGGCTGTTCGACGCGACGGACAACTTCGATCGGCTCAAAGAGCCCGATTGCATCATCATCTGCGTGCCTACTCCGCTGACCAAGCAGCGAGAGCCGGATATGACGTACATTGAGAAGACCTCGCAGGCAATCGCCAAGCGCCTGCGCAAGGGCCAGCTTGTCGTGCTGGAATCCACAACCTATCCTGGCACCACCAGAGAGTTCATGCTGCCCATCCTCGAAACCAGCGGGCTCAAGGTGGGCAGGGACTTCTTCCTGGCCTTTTCGCCCGAGCGCGAAGATCCAGGCAGGAAGGATTACAGCACCAAGACCATTCCCAAGGTCGTCGGGGGCTATGACAAGAATTCGCTGAAGGCGGCGACCGCCTTGTATGGCGTCGCGATAGACACCGTCGTTCCGGTCTCCAGCTGCGAGGCTGCCGAGGCGGCGAAGATTCTTGAAAACACCTACCGCTGCGTGAATATCGCGCTGGTCAACGAATTGAAGGTCTTGTTCGACCGCATGGGCTTTGACGTGTGGGAGGTTATCCGGGCTGCGTCAACCAAGCCGTTCGGCTTCACGCCGTTCTATCCCGGTCCGGGCCTTGGCGGCCACTGCATCCCCATCGACCCGTTCTACTTGTCATGGAAGGCCCGTGAATACGGCCTCACAACGCGGTTCATCGAGTTGGCGGGCGAAGTCAATGTCGGCATGCCCCGATACGTGGTCGAGCGTCTGTCGGCTGCCCTTAACGATCGCTCCAGGTCGCTCAAGGGTTCGAAGGTGCTCGTCTGCGGCCTGGCGTACAAGAAAGACGTGGACGACATGCGCGAAAGCCCAAGCCTTGAGCTGATTTCGCTGCTGAAGGAACATGGCGCCAAGGTCGATTATAACGATCCTCACATTCCCGTTGCCCCGCGCACTCGCGAGCACAACATCGGCGGCATGAAGAGTGTGCCGCTGACGCCAGCGAACCTGCGCAAGTACGATGCGGTGCTCATTAGCACCGATCACAGCTCGTACGACTACCAGGCCATCGTGAACAGCTCCAAGCTGGTGGTCGACACCCGCAACGCGTGCAAGAACGTCAAGAAAGGCCGAAACAAGGTTCTGAAGGCCTAGCAACAACGCCCGATACTAAGCCCGCTGGAGACATCACCTTCAGCGGGCTTTTTGCTTTCATTGGCGAACGTTCAGCGGGCGACGAAAAGCAGCAGTTACTTACGCAGCTTCTGCACAAGTATCTCTGCTATCCGCTGGGCCGCCTTGCCGTCCCAAAGGGGCGGAATTCCGGCAGCCTTCCCTGCGCCCGACATCACATCGCGATATGCCTTGAGGATGTTTTTCGGATCGGTGCCGACAAGATAGTTCGAGCCCACTTCCACCGTTATCGGCCGCTCTGTGTTCTCTCGCATGGTGATGCAGGGAACCTTGAGGATGGTTGTTTCTTCCTGAATGCCGCCCGAGTCGGTCAGCACAACCTTCGCGTTGGCGGTCAGTTTCAGGAAATCAAGATAACCCGCCGGCTCTATCATGCGGAGGTTGGTCATCGCCTCCACCCTGCCGCCAAGCGCCCCCTTCGCCAGGTTGTTCCTGGTGCGGGGATGAATTGGAAATATCACGGGCAGGTCGTGCTGCACAACCTCAAGCGCCTCTATCAGCCGACCAAACACGGCTGGGTCGTCAACGTTGCTGGGACGATGCAATGTGAGCACGGCATATTGGCCCTGATGAAGGCCAAGATCGTTCAGTATCTGGCTTTGGTCAGCCTTGGAACGGTTCTTCAGCAGCGTGT
>JAAYCO010000247.1 GCA_012729725.1 Planctomycetota bacterium | reverse complement strand
GGTGTTGTCATCCCACCTGCCCTGGACGTACATAAGGTGAAACCTCCTTGGGCAGTAAGCGTACTGCGACAGCATGTCCACCGTCAGGTCGCCGTCCTCCGCAAGTTGGGCCAGGTTGCTTGGCATGGTTAGTCACCGCATGCTGCGAATACTCCAAAGCCCGCATGTCTTCCGGCGCCGATGGCTAGCGGACCTGTTACCTCTGTTTCAAACTCTATGCGGACGTGATACCTGGGGTAATGCCGCAACTTTTCCCTTGGTTGATAGGCATTGGCGTGGAGGGCGCCGCTGAAGTAAGGAATCTTCGAGAACTCGAAGTGCGCCGGTGTTTCAATCCCGGCTTGCTTGATTGCCTTGGCAATAAGCTGAGCCGCCCTTGCAAGCCGCTTCGTGTGATCGCCCTTGTCCTGTTTGCGGTCGTCATATCCTGGTAGCAAGACAGGCGTGGCGGACGCCCAGCAACGAGAAGCTTGGATGTATCTCGATAGGAAGGCCCAGTCAGAACCTGCCTTCTTCGCACCGGTATGGATAGTCTCCAGGATCAGCGAGGGGAACCTGCCCTCGCCATGGAGCGGCTTCAGAATTGCGCCTTCGAGTCTGAGCGCCAGCAGATCGATCCACTTGCCGTCCGAACCTGTCGGTTCAGCAAGCAGAACACGGCGGATCCTGCCATCGGTAGGCCCGCTGCGAACCGTGGGCAGCGGAAGGATTGAAACCCGCACACACGGAGCGTCCTTGGGGTGGCCCAGAACCGCTGCTGCCGCCGCTGCGGAATCGGAGTCATTCAGCGATTCCATGCAGGCATTTTTGACCATCCCGACAAGCGGGGCGATAAGCTGGTGTCGAACTGAGACCGGACGTAATTCTCCCGCCCGGCGAAGACGACAGGCCACCCACGGGCGGAGTACTCCGTCAGAATATGCATGGCAAGCATATACCGGAGCCGATTCAAATCGAGTCACCCCCGCAGTGACATTTCGATTGATGAAACCCTGATATGTTCTCTCCAACGAGATAAGGCTGCCCTTGCATGGTACGCGAAGCTGCAACCGCCAATTGTCGGCCTGTGTATTGTCAGGGGCGGGTTGATAAACAGTTCCGTCCCGCCGGCTCATTGGCACGGCGTTGACAATAGCTCCCTTCGTGACGACAAGATCTATTCCCCATCCCAACGCGGTAATATGAGAGCCCGCCGCTGCCAGCACTTGTGCATGCAAAACCGACTGAGGGCAGGCGGAGCTGAACGTCCATATGTAAAGCAACCGCCTGTCGCCGTTCATTAGCATCGGGTGGAGCGTCTTCGGGGCTTTCGTGGGCGGCCACTCCTCGTCGGACGAGTTGTTGGGGACGTATGTCAGCAGTGGTTGTCCCGCCATGGCCGGCGGTGCGGAGATGGTTGGCGGCGGCAGTGTCTCCAGCCAATGAAGAGCATGCCTTAGCGGTTCAGGAATCGGCCCGCCACGGGCGTTACCTGCAATTACAGCCTGAAAGAGGCGGAAAGGCGAGGGGGGCCACTCTGGCCGACCATTGCCCTGACCATGGTAGCGGCCATCAAGGAATTCAATCGAAAACAGGATGTGCCGATTCATTTTACGGTTTCCTGGAGGCGTATGTGTTATGCCCGATCATTGCTGAGCTTTGCTGGCTTTCTTGTTTTTGCCTTGTTTTTCATATGCGGCTATGTCATCAAGCGTGAGGGGGCGGCGTTTTGCCAAGTCTTTTAGCACTGCCTGCATCTTGTCATCCGACCACGCCGCGCGCATCTTGTTGGCCAGTGACGAATTAAAGGCTGCCTCGCGATCAGGCCCAACGCCGAACTTTCGGGCCGCGGCGGTCGCGTACGCCAGGGCGTCTTCAGAATTCAAGGCAAAAGCCGATCTCTGACCAGCGACAGAAACGGTTTCCATCTTCGCCGGCTCGTCGGGGATGCCGACCAATTGGCAACCTTGGCGCAGTGAGAGGCTCGCCGCGTCCAGTTCCGTCATAGCCACAAGGGCAAGCCCAAGGATGTAGCGTTGAAGGTCGGTCGGCTGACAGTTCGCACCCAATGCCTTTAGGGTGGTGAGGTTCAGCGCCCCGGTGCGCATCACTTGTCCGCGAACCACAACACCGCCCAGTTGGCCCTGTGCAGGGACTGCTGCAAAACCGAGATCGGCCCCCGTGCTCTCATCGACTTCCTCTATAAGACCAAGCCCCACGTAATCCACAGCCGGCACGTATTGAGCGGAACGGGTTCTCAATTCAACGTCGTGGGCGTCAATTCGCATGTTGACGAGTCGAGGTATCTTGTGTTGGGTGCCTCTGGAATCCCAGGCGCCAAAGATCAAAGTAGTTGGCGCAAGTCTTGCCATGGGCTCTGGGTTTCCGTTGCGATGCTCGATGAAGGCGTTATGCACTTCTGGCAGAAGTTCAGAGAATCGCACGATAGCGTCTGCTGCCCGATGCCCTGCATCCAGCAGGTTTATCTTTCCTCCCTTGTGTACAATTGTTATTTGCGGCACAAGGTGCTTAAGCCTGTCTGTCTTGAACAACGGCTCGATCCGGTTGGCCTGTGCCCCAATCGAATCGATTACGCATGCCTTGGGTGCGTTCGGATTGCTGCAGTCGATGTTGTAAGCCGGTCCATCGTTTCCCCGGTCCTTCGGTGGCGCATATGTCGGTGGAAAGATAATGGCGTCCTTACCTTCAACAGACTGCAAAGGCTGCTGAAGAACAAGTGCTGCCGGACCGCCGCTCGAGAGAAACTGATCAAATGTGTTCAGGATGTTAGTCATGATGTCTCCTTGATGGTTGTGCATGATCGAATAGTTTGTATTTGCCCGCGGCGTCACAGCGCCGTATCGGGAACTCGTAATACTCCAGGACGACGTGTGGAACTGCCCCAATCACAGCCGCGGGCGCAACGGATACGCCAAGAGGCACGCGCCAAGTGCAGAAGGCGTTTTGAACCCATGGCCTAATCACGCGCGGGCGGAATCTCTGAAAAGCGACGTGCACCAGCACGTCAATCGCAGGCGAAAACGCCAGCATGCCAAAGCTTGTGTGGCCGCCGTCGAGTGCCGCCTTACGGCAGAGCCTGCTATCGTAGCAGAAGGGCATTGGCGAATCGGTGACCGTGGTTGCATTCAGCCAATCTGTGGGATTTGCCTCATAGACATGGCGAAAGTGGTCTCTCATGGATGGTGAGTAGGTTGTCTTTTCGCCCTTCTTGCCTTTTCGGTGTTTCGTTGTGCCGGTGAAAAGGTCCATGACCTTCTGGCCCGCGCTCCATGTTTTGAGCCTGGCATTGACGGCTTCGGGCTCGCGCCACCAGTTCAGAAACAGCTTAAATGGAGCGTCGAGGAATACTGCCGTGGACTTTGATACGGTGGAATCGCTTTTATCATCCCCTTCTTGTGTCGCGTCACCGTCATCTACGGGCAGCACTCCTGCCTCCAGAAACTGCGTTATTGTGTCGGTGGGGGCGTTGGCGACATGGAACTGAGTTTCAGTGAACCATGCCTCGGCACTTGCACTGAGTCTACTAGCCAGTTCCAGTAATGCGCAGCAGGCGAAGAACTGGCCTGGGTTGGTTGCATCGACGTTGACCGTGATGGATGGTTTTGGCAGGCTCATGGTCTGTCCTCTTCGTCGGCACTGGCGGCCCAGTCGGCGGCGCGAACAAGCGATTCAAGATAGGCCAGCCCCCATCGACCATATCGTCGCTGAAGCCGGGCAAAACGGCGCGGAGTCTCCGCCGACATCTCGTGGATTTCTTCCGGCGGAGACTTGAAATCAAATGCCTCGCCATGCGGAAAGTGCGGGCGGGCCCTCCCATGATGCGCCGCAACAATATGCAGCGCTAAGTCGCGGACATCAGGCGCAAGGTCTGCAAGCTGTGCATTGGCTTTCAGAAGGGACGAACTCGTGGCGGAAACGCTCACTGCCACCTTGAACGCGTGACTTTGCTAGAACCTTAGCCGGGTAATGCATGTTGCCAAGAGTACTCTGGAACCGCTGGCATTCCTTGCCGCAATCGTGCAGTCTGGAAGCGGCAATAACGGCCTCCGCCAGCGAAGGTTCCAGTCTTAAGGCCCTCACTAGCCGCAGCGCATGCCTCTCCACAAGTTCCACATGATCCTGCAGCGTCACGTCGCGCCTGGTCGACCTTCGTCCTTCCAATGGCAACTGAGCCCACCATTCCCATGTTCTGGGCGGAGTGTCGTCAACGCCTTCATCGGAGTCCAGCACAATGCTCTGCACCAGCCTCAATGGCTTAGTTAAGTTGTTCTCTTCGCCCTCCATCAGACGAACGCGGGCGCAGTAACTCGACATCTCGGAAACATCGTATTGCACTGTTTCTTCGTAAATCGCATCACCATCCAGCATGCCGTCCTTCAAGCCGCCGATTTTATGTGGCAGCAGGATGGTAGCTCCGTACAGCCTCTCCGGCCCCTCCTGAATGACCTGTTCCAGCGGCTTCACGTCCACTTCATCTTGGGGATCGACTACCCATACCAGGGTCTGGCCTGCGCGCTGGGCCAAGCGTTCAAGATGAGTGAAGACCCCGCTGCCTTTCGTATTGGTTGCGCCGCGCAGCATCTCGTGCGGCAGGAGCGGGAAGGAGGCAAGCAGATCGGCTGGTTCGTGATCCGCAAGCACATCCAAGGAAAGCATCTCGACTTCTTTGCGCCAGGCCACATGTGTTTCCTGCTGTTGGTCTTCTGCAAGGCCGTGCAGATAGGGTTCAAGCAACGGCCTGCCAGGCATCTTCTTGCGGATCGAGGTTAATGCCCACAGATCGAGGAGTACGTCGGTGGTCCTTAATATCGTTGGTTGTGGGGTAAACGCTAGTAGAGCGTCCTCATTCATCAACTTGGACAATGCGCCAGGACTAGCGTCAAGAAGGTGAGTTTCGTCTTCGTCCTTGACTGTTGGCTCAGGCAGTGTTCGCAGAAGCTCCAGCGTTTTGCTTCGTCGCAGATCCATCTCGCTTGTCGTGCTTATGCCGGACTTGCCGGTCTTGCCGAACGATTCGGGATGTACAACATCTATACGGGCGCAATCTCTCTCGCCATGTCGGTTGACCCTGCCGAATCTCTGCGCCATGCTGTCAAAGGTGGATAGATCGCATACAAGGTGATCCGCGGAAATGTCTATGCCGACCTCTCCGGCGGATGTTGCCAGGAGGTAGACAGTCGATCGCCTGGTCTTCTTATCCACGAATGACCGAAAGGCGGGCTTATCGACCAGTTCGTCGCGTTCCTTTCCCCGCATCGTCCCTGTGAGAGTAAGTACTTCACACTGGGCTTTGTCCAGCAGCTTCTTGACCATGTGCAATGAGTCAAGCGTGCGAAGATAGACCAAAACCGCGGCGTTTGTTTCTTTATGCGCTATGGCGATCCTGCCAATTTCGGCAGCGGCCTGTTTGTCATCCTTTACCGGCACAAGCCTCAGACGCTTGACGGCTTGGAGGCGTTTATTGACCGCCTCGTTCTTCATGTCTTCGGCGTCGAGTGTGAATGTGCTGTTATCGCCACAACGTGCCGTTGCAGTCAGTTGCATGATCTTGATTGGCTTGATATCGCCTCGTTCCAGTACCAGTTGTTCGGCGCTAATCGTCTCTATGAGATTCTGAAAGGCGGGTTCAAGGTGAGCCTCGTCATGAACGATAATCGCATCCTGGCCAAGAAATCCCGCATGTAGCGGGCGGGCTCTGAAGCCTATGCGATAGCCGCCAAAGAGCAACCTGCTGCCGATCATGTCCACCGTGCCGCAGATAATTGCGGGTCGGGCGGGGTTCATCGACCATTCTTTATTGTCGGCTCGCTGACCACGAAGCGTGCTGATCGCGAGCGGAAGGCCATCTCCCTCGGCCATGCATGATAGCTCGCGTAGCGGGGTCAGCAGACCAGCCCGCCTCAGTTTGTCCGGGTCGCAGAGTTTCTCGGCCTCGGCAGTGGTCTGATCGACGACCGTCCGGCGATTCACAACGTACACAAGGCGTCGCGGAAGGTCGGCCTTGCATGCCAATGCTATGAGCCAGATCGTGATAACATTTGTCTTGCCCAACCCCGTTGGAAGATTGCACGCCTGTGGAACATCCCCATCCAGGAATCTGGCGAACAGCTTGATCTGCCAAGGATAGGGTTCGTGTCCGGTGAGTGCGGAAAACGCCTTCTCAAAGGAGATCCTGTGTTTCATATCTCGTCTCCCATAACGTCGCGAATGCAGAGCAATGCCTGCAATACACTTCCACACATCTCGCGGCCTCCCGAATTGAGCGACAAGACAATCAACGTATGCCCCTACCAGCGAATATGCAAGGGAAAATTCAAGCTTGTGAATGCCGCGGTCCGTGGGGCCGGGGTCCTTTCTCATTTCCACTAACCGCAGCCGGGTGGTGTTAGCCTCTTGATCCTGAGAATTCTCGTGAGACAATGGCCAAACCGTCAGGAGAATTCATGAAGTCGAATAGCAAAGCATCATCGGCAAGCGAGTTGGCTGGGCGCATTGCGACACGCCTGGGGCGGCTGGGCGTACGGGTGGATGACGCCGGCAGGGTGGGGCTGGGGCAGTTGAGGCGCGAGGCGGGCAAATCGGTGGCCAAATATGCACACCTGGCGCACGAGGAAACATGGACGGAAGCCACCGCCGCCGGCCCGGCGACTGTCACAGCGAAGGTGTGGACGCGGGCCATCCAGGCGGCGCTTGACGAGAACAAGACAGTTTTCATCCCCGGCGCGCACCGGCCGTACTACATCGACGGCCCGCTGGTGATTCGTTCGGGCCAGCGGCTTGTCGCCGATGCCGCAGCCCGGTTGCGTCTCAAGCCGGGCACGAACACATGCATGATCCGCAATGCGAACCAGATCGAAGGCCAACAGGGGCCGGTGACCCTCGGCAACCCCGACACGGACATCATCATCGCCGGCGGCATATGGACGACGCTGGCGGTGGGGCGGCGGGAGTGGAACGGCAACGTCTTCGGTGGCCCCGACCAGGCCAACAGCCTGCACGGACACGGCGTGGTCCTGCTCAACAATGTGCGGGGCGTGGTTGTGCGCGATCTGGTGATAAGAGAATGCCGGCCCCATGGCGTGCAGATCTCCAACGCCGCGGAGTTCGTGGTGGATAACATCCGATTCGAACGCCATGGCAGAGACGGCATCCACATCAACGGCCCGGCCCAGGGCGGCATCATCCGCGGCATCCGCGGCGTTACCTATGACGACATGATCGCCCTTAACGCCTGGGATTGGAAGAACACGTGCATGACGTTTGGGCCGATCCGCGACATGGTTGTGGAAGATGTTCACGCCGGCGGCCCAGACAGCGATTATCGAGCACACATCCGCCTGCTTGGCGGCACGAAGCACTTCCCGGATGGCGGGAGAATTAATTGCGACATCGAGAACATCGTTGTCCGCAATGTCTCCGGCGTGGAGACGTTCAAGATGTACGACCAGCCAAATCTCGAACTGGGCGGGCATGTGGACTACGCCGATCCGATAGGCGACTTTCGCAACCTGTGGTTCGGCGACATAACGCTTGAATCGCCATCGGAGGCGGCCTTCCAGATCGCCTCGAACGTGGACGGCCTGCATATAGAAGATGTGCGGCTGATCGGCCCCAGGGGCGCGGCGCCCAAACTGGTGCAGATTGGCCCGATGTCGGCAACGTACAAGGCGGGCAGCAGCGACACGTCCAAATGGGTGGAAGTCTTCTCCCCCGACAAGGACTGCACAGTCCGCGGGTTTAGCCTTACGGGCGTAAGCGTTGACGGCGTCAGCCGCCCCAATACGCGCGAATTCATCGCCGTTCTTGCCCAGACGCCAAATCCCGATTATCCCAACACTACTCCCCGCGGTGGCAGGGGCAAGGGCATATTGATCACGGCCGACTGAGCGTCTGGGGCTCGAAAGGGCGGCTTTGAATGTACGTGCCGCCGCGAGCCCTCAGGCAAGACTGCTCGCCATGGCCCGGATCAAGGTGCTACTATCGTGTCACGCTGCCATGTCGGGCGAGTTGGCTTACGTGGCAAAGTCCGGTTCCAACAACTCCGGCGATTCATGCGTAACTGGTCGCAGTATCTAGAAAGAAATCTCCAAGGCAACCGCGCCCGCCGGCAGGTCAATGGAGACGTTATTGCCAGCGGTGAGGGTTCCCATGGGTTTGCCGTTGATGGAATAACCGACTGCTGGTTGTGTCAATACAAACGTAGCGGTGAATTCACGGTCGCAGTCAAACTTGATCGTGGCCTTCTTCGTGGTCTTGTCATAAGAGCCGGCAACGAGGGCCGCGCGCCCCCAATCATTGATGATCACTGGAAACTGTCGCCCGACGACCATTGCGTATAACGGAGCGTAAAGTTGGGCTTCTTGTGCTTTCGGGGACATGCCGAAAATGCCCAATTCACCTTGTCGCTTCAATTCCTTTATTGCATCCTCGACGGGGGCTCCCAACAGGCCTCGCATGTACAAATGAGCCGCTACGTTCTTCGTGCGGTACCAGCTCTTTTCTGTCCAGAGCGAGGGCTGGATATTCTCTATCAGTACGCCTTCGAAGAATCGCCAGAAACTCTCTCCAGCCCCCCATAGTTGGGCGGCAAAAGCCTCATAGAAGGGACCTTTCCAGGTTAGGGACATTCCGATATGCCAGTGCGGAGACTGGTACCGCACGAAGCCCGTGCCGTCCGTTATACCCGGAGAAGAGAAGGGGACTTCGCCGGCTTTGCACAGATCAGGAGCGACCCATTTTGCTCCCAGCCATCGCATGGACAGGGGAACCGACAAGCGCGCGACTATCAGGCGGCCCATCGCTTCATCGTCATGCTTCCCCAAAGTCTCGGCCATTCTAAGATACCCGACGGCGCCAAGATAACCGATGAGTTCCATGTCAAACGCTGTGGAACCCTCCGACTCGTGGCAAGGGACTTGCATGTGGAGCCAGTCATGCTGTACCCGATAGTGCTGCATCACAGCGTTGAGCAGTGGCCAGTTCCTCTCGATCATCTCCCAGTCGCCGCTTGCGCGTGCAAAGAGATTGGACGCATACAGAATGGCGCCGTTGCCGGAGATGATGTCCCCAAGCGTTCTGTTGGTGGTATTCATCCACGCGAAGGAATAGATGTAGTTCTGTCCGCTCCACGGTTCTGTCCGAACGTACCAGGGGTTGGGCTTGAAGGCATCTTCCAAAACCATCTTCCACGAATCCAGGAAATCTGTTCGCTGCGATTCGTTCATCAGCGTCAAGCCCAGTGATCGCGGCGCCCACCCCATCCATGGCGCAAGGTTCGTCGTGTTTTCCAGCCAACGTGGATCCCTTGCGGATGGTTTTTGTGTAATCTTTCCTGCAATATCATCCGCAAGGACGTCGGCACCGTCGGGTCGAAGATACATTCGGCCATTCGTCGGGGGCACGGACAAGCGGTACTCGACCGTTGCGCCGTCAACGTATCGATATGGCCCGACCTTTGTTGGAATGTCAAGGTCTTTCAGGTTATGTGGAACCTCGAGAGGATAGCCCATGTCCTTCGCGAAGCTTATCATGGGCGAGACTGGTGCGATCGCTGTTGAAGGCTCGTTCCATTCGTTGCTCCATACGACGTGGCCGAACGTTTCACGAATAAGAACGCTGGTTTTCTCGTCCTTGAACCTCATGTCGCAGGTCTTGGGATAGGCTCGGAGAATGGCGGCCAAAGTTCGTGATCGGCCCGCCAATTGCTGGGCGTGCTGATCCAACTTGTTCGGGGCGCCTTGCCACCAGCGGAAGCCGCTAGGAGCGCCTACGGCAATGCGATCCAAGCTTCCCTCGAACTGAATCAGCAGAATTCCTCCCTTCGCCTGTATCTTCAGCGGTCGATGCTTGGGAGCAAACAGGATCGGCATGTGCGGCTGGTCAGGCCAGACCGCAACAAGCCAGCCTTCCGACAGGCTCTTGCCATGCAGGGCTTTTTTCGAACTGGCCCATCGCAGGCCTGTGGAATCGGCGTAAAGAAGATTAGGCGATCCGGCGTCTTTGTTGGCAATTCCGAAGGCGAAACAACGCTGGTCGCTGTCGACGAGAAAGCCCGGAGCGAGAATGCTGTACGTCAACGACGTGGGCGCAGGCTTTCGCCCTTTTTCGTCGGCCCACTGTATGGTGGCCGGTTGGTCGTAAAGCGTCTGATGCACGACGCTCGTCCAGTCGACATTGGTGCGGTTCCAAATGAGGCGACGTCCTTCCTCGCCATCGAAGAACGTGAAGGTTTGCAATCGCCCCTTGTTTTGTCGGTCCAGCGAAAGATACTTGAATTGGCCGACGGCAAGATCGCCCACTAGCAGCCCCGAGCTCTCGGTCCATCCGAACCGGCCGAACCCGTCTGATGGAATTCCTTCGCGCCAGCCATCTTTATCGGCCGGTCGAGAAGCGACAACAATCTGTTCCCACGCGGGTTTCAACCTTTCGGCGCCCGTTACGAATGACCATGATGCGACTCCTGAGGGTATTGCGGCGCCATCAGCCTGCTGAAATTCGATTTTGAAGGCGTTAAGAGGATTCAACTTCAACTCTGGCGCCGTCGGATTGACAAACTGCTCCCAGGGGACCACAGCTTCGCTCTGCCCGGCGGGAATATTATTGATGACAGCCGTCCAGTAATTGGCGCGGAAATTATCTATAGGCCTGTTGAATGGCCTGTTCCCCGTGAACAGGCTCACATTCATTTGCGCCACCGGCCGATCCATGTCGAAGC
>JAAYCO010000049.1 GCA_012729725.1 Planctomycetota bacterium | reverse complement strand
CGGGCGAAATCACCGTGCTGCAGTTGTACAGACCGCCGTCAAGCAGCCGCACGCCTGAGAACACGACGGTGGCTTTGTGTTCAACGGCGGTTCTTGTGCACAGGTCCATCAGCCTGTCGCCGTGCTGAAGGTAGTAGTCGTTGAGCCTGGCGGAATTCCGCGGCCCGCACCAGGTGCTGGGCCTGCTGGCGCATTCCGGCATGACAATGAGGTCCGGGCGGTCGGGCAGCACCTTGGCGAATTTGGAGGTCCAGTAGTGTTCGCATGCGTCGGCAGCCTGCTTGAGGCTTGCGCCGGCGTCAACCTCGAACCCGCTTACGCTGAAGGTCGCGATAGTTACTTTTTTGGCCATGATTGTGCAAAGGATAATACCTTATCGCCGGCTTGGCATCCATATTCCGACGGGGGGACGGGAAAACAACGTGAGCGGTCGGTCGGGAAAATCATCAACTCCATGCAATTGTCCGCGAACCCGTTGCAGTCGCTTTTGTGCCACGTTAGAATCGACCAGAATCGATAACGCAACTGTGCTCTGCGGTCGTGACACGGTAGTCAAGCCTTCAATTGCGGCGCACTGGCGCAGCCGGCTCACCCTCGGCTGTAAAGGAGATCAGAATGCATCTGGTGGACTGGCTGATTGTTTGCGTGCCGTTGTTGATAGTCATAGTGATCGGCCTGAAGGCTCAGGGCTATGTCAAGGGGGTCGCGGACTTCCTGTCCGCGGGGCGAGTGGCGGGGCGATACGTTCTGTGTGTCGCCGGCGCTGAAGCGAACATGGGGCTTATCTCGCTGGTGGCGTTGTGGGAATCATATTACAGCAGCGGCTTTGCATATAACTACTGGAACAGCATCGCCACGCCGATCTCGATCTGCCTTGCGTTGACGGGGTACTGCATCTACCGCTTCCGCGAAACTCGCGCCATGACGATGGGGCAGTTTCTTGAGATGCGATACAGCAAGTCGTTTCGCGTGTTCGCAGCCATTCTGCAGTCCATCTCGGGCATCATCAACTATGCGCTGTTCCCGGCGGTCGGCGCGCGGTTCATCGTCTACTACTGCGATCTGCCGGTGATAATGAGCGTGGGCGGCTTCGAGTTCCAGACGTTCGGCCTGATTATGCTCGCCTTCCTGTCGGTGGCGGTGTTCATCGTCATGCTTGGCGGCCAGGTCACCACGATGGTGACCGACTGCGTTCAGGGCCTGTTAAGCTACCCAATGTACCTTATCGTCGTCGGCTACATCATCTACAGGTTCTCGTGGTCCGGCGAAATGGGCCCTGCGCTTATGGACAGGCCGCCGGGCAAGAGCATGTTGAATCCGTTCGACATACATCACTTGAGAGACTTCAACCTGTTCTTTGTGTTGTCCGGCATATTCGCCAACATCATTAACAGGCTGTCGTGGCAAGGAGCCCAGGCGTACAACACGGCTGCGGCTACCCCCCACGAGCAGAAGATGGGCCAGGTATTGGGAGCATGGCGGGCGGGTTTCTCGAACATGATGTACGTTCTGCTTGCCGTTTCGGCGTACATGTTCCTGAACCATGGGAATTTCGCTCCTCAGGCGGCGCAGGTGCGCAGCGAGCTGGCGGTCAAGGCCATGGCCGACGTGACGGCGCAAGACAGCCGGTTTGACGGCGTTCGCGAAGAGATCAGCCAGTACGTCACAACGGGCCACATGAGCCGGGAGTTGGCGACCAGAGTTGAAAATGTGCGCGCGCAACGTGCTGCCGAAAAGGCGGCAGCGCCTTCAAAGAGCAACAGGCCGGTCAAGAAGATCGATCCGCCCCAGCCTCTGAAGTCTGAAGCGTCAGAATCGTTCCTGCCCATAGCAAAAGACGCCCTCAGTTCGGTCGACAAAGGCAAGGCGCAGGTCTTCGGAACGATATTCACCCAGATGCGCGTGCCCATCGCCCTGCGGACGATTCTTCCGATAGGCATAACAGGCATTCTGTGCGCGCTGGGCATTTTCCTTTTGGTCAGCACCGATACGACCTACCTGCATTCATGGGGCAGCATCGTGGTGCAGGATTTTGTGTTGCCGCTGCGCAAGAAGCCCTTTACGCCGCGTCAGCAGTTGAACCTGTTGCGAGCAGTCATTTGCTTCGTTGCGGTATTCGCATTCTTCTTCTCGTACTTCTTCGGGCAGATAGACTACATCCTGATGTTCTTTGCGATTACCGGCGCCATATGGCTTGGCGGCGCCGGCTCGTGCATCGTCGGCGGGTTGTACTGGAAGCGAGGCACGACGGCGGGGGCGTTCTCGGCTTTAATTGTCGGTTCGAGCATAGCCTTCGGCGGCATGCTGCTTCAGAACTATTGGGTGAGCAGCATATACCCGTGGCTGGTGAGCTCGGGCTATCTTGACGGCGTCTGCCACGTGGTTGAAGGCATCAGCGACCCGTTCCGGCCTTACGTCGACTGGTACGTGGAGGGCGACAAGTTCCCCATCAACTCGCAGGAACTGTATTTCATCGCAGTGGTTTTGTCGGTGATGACATATGTAGTCGTTTCGCTGCTGACCTGCCGCGAGCCGTTCAACATGGACCGCATGTTGCACCGCGGCAAATATCGCGTTGAAGGCAAACAGATCGAGAAGATGGTCTGGACGCCGACCAACGTCTTCAAGAAGCTCATCGGCATTAACAACGAGTACACCAAGGGAGACAGGATTCTTGCCTATTCGGTCTTCATATGGTCTTTCGGTTACGCCTTCGGAGTGTGCTTCGTTGGCACGCTGATATGGAACTCGATATCCCCCTGGCCGGCCGAGTGGTGGTCAACGTGGTTCTTCATTCAGAACCTGATCGTCCCCTCGATTATCGGCATTGTCTCGACCGTCTGGTTCACCATTGGCGGAACCATTGACCTCAAGCGGCTGTTCAAGAGACTTGGCGAGTCGGAACGGAATGTCCTTGACGACGGGCGAGTCATCGGCCACGTCAGCAGCGGCGACAAGGCGGCGCTGGTGGACGAGCAAGCCACAACTGCCGACAAGCTTGTGAATGAAGAACCGCAGCCGCAGGCCCCGGCGGATGGCAAACAGTAACAAGAGGACTCCAGCAATGATCAATCGATCAGGAATAACAGGCATAGTTGCGGCAGGCATTGTGATCTCCGCCATGGCGGGGTGCTGCCCGGATGCGGCAGTGGCCCCTTCGGCCCAGCCGCCAAGAGTGACAATGACGGCAGTGTATTCGCCAGACGCTATCACGGTGGATGGAAAGCTCGACGAGCCTGTCTGGAAACGTGCGCCGGTTTACCAGCTGAACCTTTCGCAGGACCGCGTCGAAAACGGCGGCTGTCTTGAGCAACCCGGCGAGGTTCGTCTTGCATGGGATGAAGAGTTCTTCTACGTGGCGGCTGCTTTCGTTGACTCGGATGTGGTGGCTGAGGGCACGGAAGACCAGCTTCATCATTACAAGCTTGGCGACCTGTGCGAGGTGTTCATCAAGCCGGCGGACCATTCGTGGTACTGGGAGCTGTACGCAACCCCGCTTGGCAACAAGACCGAGTTCTTCTTTCCCTCGCAGGGAAGGCTGAACCTTCCGAGCACGTTTGAAAGCGGTGGAGGGTTGTCAATCCGCGTCGGCGCGCGGATCGACGGCACGGCCAACGACTGGAGCGACACGGACAGGTGCTGGACGGCGGAGATGGCCATTCCAGTCAAGGACCTGACCGCCCGCGGCGGCCAGTGGGGGCAGGGCTCGAACTGGACGATCCTGATCGGCAGGTACAACTACTCGTACCACCTGACCGGAAACGGGCCGGAGCTGTCATCTTCGCCGCAGCTGCCAAAGACCAGCTTTCATCTTTTGCCCAACTACGCTGAGCTCGAGCTGAGCAAATAGAGCCTGCCTGATTTGTCTTCTTAAGGTTTGTCCGAACACACAGGAAATATTCATGCCTTCTCCATGTTTCGACGAGTTGTTGCGCGTGCTGGACCGCAAGGCCCCGACCAGGCCGACGCTGTTCGAATTCTTCATGAACGCCCCCCTGTACGACAGGCTGACCAACGGGCGGTTTCAGGGCGCGAAGGAGCACTCCCGGCAATACTGGCGGCGGCAGATACTCGCGTTCACCAACGCGGGGTACGACTATGTCAACATCCGCAGCTGTGACTTTGCCTTTCCCGGTCCCGAGGTGCGGCAGGAGGCGTCGCGCTCGCTCAACGAAGGCGCCAGCATAGCCGACCGCCCGAGCTTTGAGGCTTATCCCTGGCCCAAGCCCGAAGACTGCGACTACTCGTGCATCGAGGAACTGGCGCCCGAGCTGCCCAAGGGCTCGAAGTTCATCGTCTGGGGGCCCGGCGGCGTGTTGGAGAACGCGATCGCTCTGGTCGGCTACCAGAACCTGTGCATGATGACGATGGACGATCCCGAACTGACTCGTGACCTATT
>JAAYCO010000048.1 GCA_012729725.1 Planctomycetota bacterium | reverse complement strand
TCGGCAGTGCCGTACGTGCCGCCGCCGGCCGGATAGACCGTGAAGCCGTACTTGAACTGATCGATCTTCTCGCCCTCGGCGGCCTTAAAGGCGTACACGACGTAACCCGTCTGCTCGCTGGGCGCAGAACCGGGGCAGTAGATCTTGCCGTCACTATTGAAGCTGATGTTGTGGTAGCTGTAGACATCCGCCGCTGTGAACTTTGTCATCTGGCCCGTGGTTCCATAGGTGAACCAGTGCCCGTCGAACTGGGTCGCGAGGACCGATTCTTCGGGAACATCAATGAAGCTGCCGACAAATGCCGCCTGAGCAATCGCGCCCGTCGCCAACAGCACTGCAACCATCACAGCCGTGCCAACCTTCATCATTTTCATCTGCCTCTCCTTGATTAAGACGATGTTTCGCAATGCACCCGGTTAACTCTCTGGAGTTGACCGACTGACCCGATTGTAATGAGAGCGCTTAATCTTGTCAACTATAATTCCGCCTCCCGTATCTCTTTGGCCTATTCTTAATGATAGCGTATTTGATTGCATGCGCATGTTTCATCATCAAGCGCCGGAAGCATGAGCGGCGCGGGCATTAAGTGCCATAACTCTTTAACAGATAAGTCTTTATGTATTTGCCTTCCATGTCCTTATGCAGTATGTCATTGCATGCCATGGATAGTTCTCGCTAGATTTGGGACGGGGTCACGAGCTTTTTTCCGCAAAATTGACTTTAACCATAGATGAAACCGGTTAATCCACGTTTTCGCCAGCATCTGCCCGCACTTGAGATAGAAGTCGCCGGCCGACGCCGATGTGGCTCAAAAGCCTGGTAACAAAGGGTTTTGGCAATATCATGATTGCACGCCATAAGGCAATTCTTCTTGGTTGACAGGAATAGCGGATGCAGTTACAATTGGAGATTGAAAACGTTTAATCATTATGAGCGGCACTATGGACAGGACAGCATCAGGAAAAGTCGGCGGCAGAATACGACTGGTTGACGTCGCCCGGGAAACGGGCGTGTCTTTGGCCACCGTGGCGCGCGTACTTAACGGCGCGGGCGGAAACGTACGGGTAGGCCCGAAGACAAGCCAGAAGGTTATCAGGGCCGCCGACAAGCTGGGATACATTCCCAACTACGCCGCAAGGCAGCTTGCGGGCGGAAGCAGCAGCATGCTCGGCGCGATCATCGACACCCACGCCCCATGGAACAAGTATTCCCAGTTGGCCGCCGTCACTGCCGCACTCAAGGCCCACAAGCTCGACCTGCTCATCATGCAGATTCACGACGACATGCAGGCCATGCAGCAGCACAGCAGAACGTTCCAATCGAGAGGCATCGAAGGCGTGATATGCTTCGCGCACGACTACCCGGGCGCTGGCACCGAATTCAGGCAGGTCTTCGCCGGGTTCAAACACGTGATATTCGTAGACTCCCCCGCCGTCGTGGACCAGGAGGTTCACTTCGTCGGGCTTGATCACGCCGACATCGCGCGCCAGGCGGTGAACCACCTGCACAAAATCGGCAGAAAGAGAATTGCCTTCGTCTCGCTTGGGTCGATGGCGTACAACGTCATCCGCGATTTCTGCGGGGGCTACCGCGCGGGCCTCGCCGAAAGCGGCATCGAATTCGACCACAACCTGCTCAGGTGCCTGGGGGTTTCGAACGAGGCGTCGCCCTCGATCATGCCCGCGGTGATGCACGAACTGGTCGCGAAGCTGAAGATCGACGCCATTTTCGCCACCTGTGGCCGAAGTGCCGTCTTCGCGGCAAAATACCTCAAGACTGTCGGACTGGCCATCCCGCGGGATGTCGCGATAGTCGCCGTCGACGACAGCCCGCTGGCCGAGTATTACGAGCCGTCCATCACCAGCTTCAACTGGAGCAACGACGAAATCGGCAGAAGGATCGCCGACATGGCCATGCGAATGTACGGCGGCCAGGAGGTGGTCGATAAGCAGGTTCTCGTGAAGGCCTCCATTGTGGCAAGGGAATCCACCGCGGTTTAAAGCGAAAAGCCAGCACACAATGCCCACCAACAAGCCCCCTCATGCATGGTACGCACTTCGCAGAACGCTGCCGCCGTGGCGATTTGACGAGCTGCTTGAAGAACTGAAGACTCAACTGCCCCGCTATAGGGTGGATGAACTGATCGTCAAGATAGACACCGAGGAGTTCTTCCACGGCCAGCCGCCGATTCAGTGGGCCAAGAACTACCAGAAGCGTCTGTTTCGCGTTCGGGAGGCGATGGAATCGCTTGGCGTCGTGTACTCGCTCAATCCATGGATAACCGTTGGTCATTGTGATCGCGGCAGGGATTCCCTCAGCGAAGTTCGCGGCATGCAGGGCATGGTGGGTCACGACGGAACTACCTGCCGCGTCTGCGCCTGCCCCATCGACCCGGCATGGCGCAGCCACACGCGGCAGGTATGGCAAATCTACGCCCAGACGAAGCCCGCGGTGATATGGGTTGAAGATGACATTCGCACCTTCAACCACCTTCCCGTCAGGTTCGGCTGCTTCTGCCCGCTGCACATGAAGCGGTTTTCGCAGATTATCGGCCAAAAGGTCACGCGCGAGCAGCTCGTCAATGCTCTGCTATCGCCCGGCAGGCCCCACCCGTGGCGAAAGGCCTGGCTGGACCTGCAAGGCGAGTTGATGATCGATACCGTCGCATTCCTGGCGGGCGCGGTTCACGAGATCAGCCCGCAGACCCGCATGGGGCTGATGTCCAGCGGTCCCCGGCTTCACTGCATGGAAGGGCGACAGTGGCGACGCTTCGCCGACGCCCTCGCCGACGGCATGCCGCTGCTGAGCCGGCCGCCCATGGGAAACTACGCCGAAAGCGAACTACGCGGGTTCTACTACTCGCATGACTCGATCAAGCTGACGCGCCACTGCATGCCGCCGGGCACGACCGAACAGACCGAGGTCGAAAACGCGCCTTTCACTGCTTACTCCAAGAGCACGGCATTCACGTTTCTGGAAATGGCGATTTCGTTCGCCTACTCCGCCCACGGCGTAACGCTGAACCTCTTCGACCATTGCGGAACGCCGATGCAGGCGGACCCGTCCATGGGCCAGATGCTCGGCGACCGCAAGGCGTTTCTCACCGGCCTTGCGAAGGTGTCGCAGCTGGAGGGCAAATTCAGGGGCGTCAGGCTGCTGCACCATGACGACGCCAGCCGGGCCAAACAACTTGAAAGCCCGCCGCAATACGCGAGCCTTTATGAAGAAGGCCAGGAGATGATGCAGGCCCTCGAAGCCATGGGCATTCCGACGACCTACGACGAGTCGAACGTGACAGCCGCATGCGGACAGGTATTGCGCGCCTTCGGCGACCGCGAGATTCGCGAGCTTCTTTGCGGCTCGCTGCTGCTTGACGCCCCCGCTGCCTGCGTGCTGGCCGAGCGCGGCTTCGCCCGGAACATCGGGCTCAAGCGAATCGCACCGCCCGCGCCGATGGATTCCCTGGGCGCATGGGCTGCTGAGGAAATAACGGATGCCCATTTCGGCGGCGGGCCGAAGACGCTCGTCACTACCCGCCTGCCGCACCTCGGCGGCGATCCGCCGTTTTCGATGCTCTCGCCGGTAAGCGGCGCAAGGATTGTCAGCAGGCTTGTAGATCCTGACATGAAGGCGGGCCCGCCGGCGATGATCGCGTTTGAGAACAGTCTTGGCGGCAGGGTTGTCGTGCACGCATGGGATATCACAAGCGTCTTCGGCAAGGCGTTTCTCAATCCGGCCCGCCAGAGGCAATACCAGGGCGCCGTTCGCTGGTTGTCGCGAGGCTCGGCGGCCGTGCTTGCCACCGGCGGCGGCGTCTACCCGCTGGCGCTGCGAAGGGACTGCGGCGACAAGACGCTGCTTGGCCTGTTCAACCTTTCCCTGGACCCCTGGCCGTTCGCTGAATTCGAGCTCACCGACGCTCGCGACGTTGCCCAAATGCAGTTGCTCAACACGTCGGGGCAATGGCGGGCATCGTCAAGCCTGAAGGCTCGAAAGAAAGGCCGGCACATAACAATACGTTGCGACGCTTCCATTCCTTACGACCGGCCGATGTTCGTGTGCATCCGCTGGAAATGACCTAAACCCGCTTCTGGTCCGGCGTGGCGGCCCGCGATTGGTCGAGCTGGTCTTTGGCGTCTTTGGGCCTTCTGCCGAACCCCACCGCCGGTTGGATCGCGCCGCACTTGGTGCATTCGAGGCAACGGATGCATGACGCCGAATTGGCGGATTGATCGACGTTTACGCCAAGCATGCACCGGCTGCGGCACGTGTTGCACTCGGTGCAGGCGCTGGATTCGTATCGCATGTGAAACACGCTGATGCGGTTGAACAGCGCCAACACCCCGCCCAGGGGGCAAAAGACCTTGCACCACGGCCGGTATGTCACAATCGCGGCCACCACAAACGCGGCAAGAATGGCCCACTTGGCGGCGCTTGGCCAGTAAATATGCTGACCGGTCGCCGCTCGGTAGATGATTTGCCCAACGCCGCCTTCAAGCGCGCCCGACGGGCAGATGCGGCAGATGAACAAACTGTGACCCGTGCCCCAGAAATAAGGCACTGCCACGACGGCAACCAGGAGCACTACATATCTGAAGTATCCTGTCCACGCGGGCAGGCGGAATTTCACCGACCTGATTCTGCCAAGCAAATCCTGGATGAATCCGAACGGGCACGCCCACCCGCACACCAGCGACCCCACCAGCGAACCCGCAAGCACCACCGCCCCGAACACCATCAGCGGAAGGGCATGCATTGCCGAAAACTGGGCCGCAACGCCTATCGGGCAGGCGAAACTGGCCAGCGGGCACGCGTAGCAGTGAAGCACGCAGCCGGGGATGCCGTGAACATAAGAGATCGGCGCAAGCCACACGCTCAGGAACAACGTCTGCACCCATGGGCGCAGGCGCGGCAGACGATTGCGTCGCTTGACGCTCTTTGCACTTCTGGTGGAAGTAGTCTCGGCCATGTCACGCATGACCCATATCTAGTTTACTCAGGTAGGGCAAAAATCGGGCTCTTTCTTCGGCGCCTGCGGTTCGTCGGCGGGTTTGGTCGTGGCGGCGAGAGTCTCGACGGCAGCCGTGGGCTTGGATGGCACGCGGTGAGTGACCTGCGCCACCAGTTCGTGTTCCGCCAGTGTCCGGTCGATTCCGTCCACCACCCACTGTCGCGGGTGGACCACGCCCAGCGCGATCGCCCCGGCCGCAACAGCAGCCAGGAACATGCCAAACCACGCGCGGCGATCTTCCGATGATCGGTTGCGGTCTATCGGCGGTTGGGGAACCTTGATCATATCCTGTTCCTGCGCATTCTGAACGGAGGCGAATGGGAATCGAACCCACCCGAGGCTTTGTTGAGCCCCGCGCTGGTTTTGAAGACCAGGAGCGCCACCAGGTCGCCCGTCACCTCCAGCGCGTTCATTCTACCACGCCAACAGCTTTGCGCGCCCATAGCAGCACGGATATTGCTTGATGCTTGCGCCATCGCGGTTGGCGGGAATGAAGGGAGTTGCGCCCGTCCAAGCCTGCGGCTACGACGCGGCAACTTCGTTCGCCCGCTATGGTTGCGGCGAACGAAGAATGGAGCCGATGGGGGTCGAACCCATGACCTCTTGCATGCCATGCAAGCGCGCTCCCAACTGCGCCACGGCCCCGGGACTGCTATCATACTACTATACTATCGCGAACGGGAACTTTTTAGCACGACGCCCTCACGGCGTCAAGGACATAAAACCGCCGATGCTCGAAACATCTATTCTACGTCCGCCTTGCCGGACTTCGCGTCCGGTCCAACGGCGCATCATCCTCTGCATGGCCCCGGCGCTGTATTTCTCTGCCCTTGCGGCGTTCATCTGGCTGGCGCTGCCCATAAAGGGCTATCTGCCGGGCAAGATCGCCTTCTACATCTTTGCCGCTGCATTTCCGATAGTCGTCAACCTTCTTGCCGGCGACACGCCCGCCGATAGCGGATTGCGGCTGGACAATCTTCGACCTGCCGCGATGCAAGCGGCGGCGGCAACGGCGATAATGGCTGCGATTGTCGTCGGCGTCGGCATTGCGGCAGCGGGGTTTCACGCAAGCAAACCAGCCCGTCTGCCGATGATGCTTTGCACTTACGCCGCATGGGGAATCGCTCAGCAATACCTGCTTCAGGCGTTCATGCTTCGCCGGTTGGTTCAGGCAGGCGTTTCCGGGCGGGCTGGCGCTGTCGTTGCCGCTGCCGCATTCGCAGCCGTGCATTCGCCAAACTGGGTGCTCGTCGGCGCAACGTTCATCGCGGGCGTGGTCTGGTGCCGCATCTTCATCCGCCGCCCGAACATAATTACGCTGGGCGTTTCACACGGCATCCTGGCCGTGCTTCTATATCACGCCCTGCCCAAGGCTTGGTTGCACGGCCTTACGATCGGCCCCGACTTCCTGCGTCGAGCCGGCTGACGGCGCCTGGCAGCTAGCCAAACCCGTTTGGCATTGCGTGGCGTCTGTCAGGCTGCGGACCTATGGACCTTGGCCACTTCCTTTGACACGTCAACGGGGCTTTCGTAGTCGCGGTCGTCCATCTGCTCGATGATGTCGAGCACATCCTCCGGCGCCCCGCTATCCTGTGCATGTTCAAGCAGGTCGTCTTTGGTGGCGGGATAATCGACCCCTTTAAGATATTTCTCAACGGCGATTGGAGCGTTTTGCGGGTTCCCCCTGCCGCTCTTGCCTTCTTCATGATGCGCCATGACTCTCTCCCCATGCCGCCATTTTGGCCGGCGCACCCGCGCCGGTCGGGCGTAGCTTCATTCTAGGCTGACATGAGCCACAGCCGGCTGGCTGCCGGCTTTCAGGGCAAATATGATGGCCTTGAGTTGACATTTCGCGGCGGTTCCAGTATATAATGTTTTCCAAGCGGAGAATGTCCTAATGTACCATCGTTTCTACATAAAACCTCGCAACACGCTCCCCAGCAGCAGCGGCGACTATTTGCGCTGCGCCGGCAGGTTCTGATGGCGGTTGCCATTCTCTGTCGTTTCCCGTCGTAATACGTTGGCAACCTTCCGAATCAGGTTTTAGCCGGCCCAATCGCAAGGGTTAAGCTACGCGCCCATCGCTTGACTTACGCCCCTGCTTGATCGCCGCGCAGCATTCGCCTTTGTCCATTTTTGATGATCATCCGCGGGCGCCTGAGTCAAGACTCGGCAGCAATCGAGTCCGAGCAACCAGAGTGAAGGAACATGACATGAGAATCGGAATCCAGCAGACGGCATTTGGAGAAACAAGCCTTGAAGAATCTCTGAGCCGGGCGCGGCTCGCCGGCGCCGAAGGCCTGGGCCTGTGCTATCGCACTCAGGAAGAGGCCCTCGCCTTGGAGGATCCTCGGTACATCCTGAAGACGCGTTCGCTGTTCGAGCGCTTCGAATTGTCCATAACAGGATTGCACCTGGGCGTCTTGTGTCTGGATCAGTCGTTGATCGGCCCCGCCCCCGTGGTTTCCCGATCAGTCAATCTGATCGAAAAAGCCCTGACCGCTGCCGCCCAACTGGGCAAGCCCGACGTGATCGTGCCGTTCTTCGGCAAGAACCGTATCGAGTTGCCCAAGGAATTTGACACAGCAGGAATGGCGTTTTCCACAGTTGCCCAAGCCGCTGAGGATCTGGGCGTCACGCTGGCCATCGAGAGCAGTCTTCACCTGGGCCAGCTCCAGCAGTTCCTTGCAGGTTGCGGCAGCGACTTCGTGAAGGTCTGCCTGGACACAGGCGACGTGACCGCTTGTCGTCACGACCCGGTGAGCATGATTTCGGGCCTGGGTTTGAGCGGGATCGCTCAAGTTCACTTCCGAGATGTCCGCCTGGCCAGTCGCACTCCGCCCGACTTCAATGTCCGCATGGGCAGAGGCAACGTAGATTTCCGAGGCGTTGCGGGCATGCTCCATGCGTTGGGGTATGACGGCTGGGTGGTGCTTGAGACCCCGCCCGGAGACGATGATGGGCAGATCGTTTCGCTGCACGTTGATGACGCCCGCAACCTTCTCGCTCAGGGCCGGGATAGGGAGCCCTCGGACGACCACGCCGTCGAGCATGCGTCATCATGAAGAGGCTTGCAGAAGGTTCCCGCGCCGACCTTGCGTGCGCAATCAGAAGGAAGAAAGGTGAACCGTGATCCCGGTTCGAGTGCGGGCAGTCGAGGCCGCGAAGAAGGAGGCTGACCGTGAGAATTAGAGTATTGATACGCGGCGAACGGGACGGCAGGTACACCGCTTATTGCCCGTCGCTGCCTGGATGCGTGATCAGCGCCGGCGCCAAAGCTGACCTCGAACACAAGGTGAAGGAGGCGGTAGCGGCATACCTGGCCAGCATGGATGCCGTAACGCAGCCGCACGTGAGCTTTCACGAAGCTCAGGAACAGGGCGTTTCGCACGTTGTTGTTGATGATCTGATAGCTTGTGGCGGCGCCGGCTAGCGCTTTCCACTAAGCACTGTGCAGAAAAGATTGCACAGTGCTAGAGCAGGCGAGAAGCTGAACAGGTGAGCAGGTGAAAAAATCCCTGAGGGATTCTGCTGCCGGTCGTCCCTGCGGCTCGCCTGCGGTCTTCTGGCCCTGAGTGAGCGCAGCGAATCGAAGGGCGTTCACCTGTTCTACTGATCAGACTTTTTTGCATTCAGCTTAGACACGCGCAGAATGGAGATTGCACCATGAGTCTGGCCTCTGTGCCATTTCAGGAAGATGAGCGCGCCCACCCGGCAGGGGGCCGGCGCGCCTACCGAATCCTGCTGTTGCTCGATGATCCTCGCCAGGAGCGGTGCTTGCGTTCGTATGCCGACGCCTTGGCCAAGCCATGGTCCGCCCAGGTGGCGATACTGCGCAATTACGTTCGCCAGGACACGGGGGCGACCTGCTGTCAGGTTGAACTGCCCATGGAGGGCGGCCTTAGCACAATGATGCCGGCGGGCGATGCACTGGCGGGCAAGAGCCTCGCCGCCGGCATAGGGGGAATTGCAGCCAGTTGGCCTTTCGACATGCTGATTGCCGAGTGGCCCGAGTCTGACAGGGATGTTGCAGCTCATGCCTGCGTCGTCAAGGATGTCAACGTGACGGCCGTGCTGGTCAGACGGAGTGATCAACCGCTTCGACGGGTCGTCGTTCCCGCTGGTGGCGGCGCGCATGCGCTCGAAGGCATTCGAGTTGCCGACGCCCTGGCGAATGCGTGGTCGCTGGACGCCCGCGTTCTGCGCATCGTTCAACCGGGCAAGGATTTCTGGCCTAATCGCGCCGACCTTAAGCTTCGATGCAGGCACATCCGCGACGCCGTTCGTCTGTACATGGACGTGGCGGATGTGAACATGCCCGTCAAGGTGCGTTTGGGCAGCGATGTCGCCAACGAGATCATCTGCCGTTCTCGCCAGGGTGACATCATCGTGATAGGCGGGTCAAGTCAGTGGTTAATGGAGAACAACGCCTCGGCCTCAATTCCAAGCCGCGTGGCTGCGGGAGCATCGGGACCGGTAGTAATGGTCCTTACAAATCGCGGGCGACCTTCCGCCTTGACGGATGTGTTCTGGGACCGCACGGTCCAGGTGGGCCTCAACGCTGATGGAAAACTCTCGGCCATCGAAATGCTGGTGGACATGCTGATCGAGTGCCGGCAGGCGCCGGATGCTCGTCGAAATGAGATCATCTCATCCGTCATGGAACGCGAGCGAGCCGGAGTGACGTACATTGGACACGAGACGGCAATTCCGCATGCGGCTTTGGCAGGCTTTCGCGGGCTTGTCGGCATGCTGGGCGTGTTTCCCGAGGGGGTTCCGTTCGGCAAGTTGGGCGAGAAGGCCAGGTTCGTGTTCCTTCTGCTCACTCCCAAGGAGAGCTACGAGGTCTACCTGCCGATCCTTGCGCGTATCGCCAGATTCATGAACGAGCCGACCAACCGCCTGCAATTGGCGGCGGCGCGGAATTCCGCCCAAGCCGTCGAACTCTTTGCACGCGCCGAGGGGGCGTGGCGGTCGGTTGGAATCTGAAGAATCGCCTGATCATGCTTAGTCGCGTTACGTCAAATGCGCCGCTGGGGGGAATTAGCATTGCATAATCCCGCCACTATGGTAAAAACATGTTAATACTCTTGAGAATTATCGGTAATACTAGCGAAAGGACATGCCGTGGATGCTGTTCGTACTGGCGTAGTTGGCATAGGGATCATGGGCTCCTCGCACGCTAAAAACCTTGCGAATGATGTTGAAGGTTCGCAGTTGACGGCGGTTTGCGACGCCAGCAGGCAACGCCTTGATTGGGCGAAGGAAACCTTCGGCGACAAGGTGCAACTGTTCGACAACTACGATGCGATGCTCGCCTCGGGCGCGATCGACGCGGTGGTTGTGGCATCCGCCCATTATGATCACCCACGTCAGGCCATAGCCGCCTTCAAGAAGGGCCTGCACGTCATGATCGAAAAGCCCGCCGGCGTTGACACCGCATCGGTGCGCGAGATGAACGAAGCGGCAGCAGCCAGCGGCAAGGTGTTCTCCATAATGTTTAACCAGCGCACCGTGGGCGTATACGGAAAACTGCGCGAACTCATCAACTCGGGCGAGACCGGCCCGATCACGCGAATCGTCTGGATCATCACCGAATGGTTCCGCAACGAGGCCTACTACAAAAGCGGCGGCTGGCGCGCGACGTGGGCCGGCGAGGGCGGCGGTGTGCTGATCAACCAGTGCCCCCACAACCTCGACCTCTGGCAGTGGATATGCGGCATGCCAAAGCGAATCCGCGGCTTCTGCCACTTCGGCAAGCACCACGATATCGAGGTCGAAGACGATGTGACCGCCTATATGGAATACGAAAACGGGGCGACCGGCGTAATAATAACCTCCACCGGCGACGCACCCGGCACCAACCGGCTTGAGATTACATGCGACCGTGGAAAACTGGTCCTCGAGGACAACAAGCTCATTTGGCGACGCACCCGAACGCCGGTTAAGGAATTCACCAAAACCACATCCGACATGTGGGCGAAGAACGAGGTGTGGGACATCAACATCCCCTCCAATTCCGAAGGCGGCCCACACGTCATACTGCTTCGCAACTGGATCAACGCCATCCGCAAAGGCGAGAAGCTTATCTCGCCGGGCGCCGAGGGCATCAACGGCCTGAGCATCTCCAACGCGATTCACCTGTCGTCCTGGACGAACGACTGGGCCGACGTTCCAGTTGATGAGAAGCGATTCGGAGAGCTGTTAAAGCAGAAGATCGCCACCAGCAGAGGCCGGCGATGAACATACGGGCTTTGTTGCGCTTGCCCGCGACATGCCCGAACCGTTAAAGTCTGTCCATGCAAAAGGGTGAACAACAGCTTGCCTTGAGCGAGCTTTGCGCCGCGCCTGCCTCCGGGCGATGGAAACACGCAGCCGTCGCCATCGTGCTGATGGGAGCGGTCGTATTCTGCTTCACGCAGGAGCAGGATTACGATGCATACTGGCACCTCGCCTCGGGCGAATGGATGATGCAGAACCATCGCCTGCTTGACCACGACCCGTTCACATCAATGCCCGAAAACCCCGGCGGAACGTGGGTGAACGTGTACTGGCTGTTCCAGTTGATAGTTGCCGGCGTTCATTCAATCGGCGGTTTCGAGGCGCTGACAGTCTTCAAGGCGCTGGTGTTCGCCGGCGGCGTTTGGGTTGCCGCTCGTTCGCTTCTGCGCAGCGCGCCGGCGGGCTGGGTTATTGTCAGTATGATGTTGACGGTGCTGGCGTCGGCGGATCGCGTTCGAGTCCGGCCGGAGATGTTCACGCTGCCAATGCTGATGGTCACGGTCTCGCTGGTTGACGATGTTCGCCGGGGCCTTTCGCCGCGCCGGCTCTGGTGGCTCGTGCCGATGATGACGGCCTGGGTGAATATGCACGGGTTGTTCTTCCTCGGCCTGATGATCATGTGGCTGGGCATGCTCGGCACTGCAATCGACAGACTTGCCGGCAGGGGCGGCGCTGCCGGCGGATTATGGTCGTCGCACGCGCTGGCCCCGCTGCTTGCGGCGACGGCGGCGTGCCTGGTTTCGCCCTGGCCGATAGAGGCCTTCCTGCACCCGCTGACGCTCGCGACCCGCATAGACGCCACCGGTGATTACTACATATACGGCGTCAGCGAGCTTCAGCGCACGTGGAGCGCGTTCTCCGGGCACATCCCCGCGTTGGTGCTGGTGCTCATGGCGATTGGAGCAATGCTGATTAACGCCAGGCGCATCCCTGCGGCTCACTGGCTCTGGTCGGCGGCGATGATCGGAATTGCCCTGCTGGCCCGGCGCAACGTGGCGCTGGCTGCAGTGCCCGTCGGATACCTTCTGGCCTTCCACGGCGGCAGGCTGATCGGCTCGTTGAAGACGACGCCGATCGTCAGGCGTGTTTTCACCTACGCGGCGGCCTGCGCGGCGATTTGCCTTATCGTGCTGTGCGCCTCTGAAAACCTCTATCGCATGCAAGGTTCGTCGCAGCGGTTCGTGGCGGGCATAGACGCCGCCAAGTACCCCTCCGCCATAGCGACATGGCTTGGGCAGTCGCAGCTCGAGGGGGACGTGCTCTCGCTGGGTTTTGGTGACGCATCCACATTCATTTACTACAGCTACCCCGCCCGCAAGGTCTGGATGGACGGCAGGCTCGAAATACACAGCACCGAGCGGTTCCGCCAATTGCAGGAGATGAACAACAGCTTCCGCGGCGGCGATTTGCTGCGGCATGATTCGCTGGCGGCGCGCCCTCCCGCCGCGGTCAGGTTCATCTACGCCGGCAAAGACAGGCATCAGGCGCTGACGGCGCTGATGCATTCCCCGCGCCACAGACTTATCAGGGTTGATCCCGCCGGGGCATGCTTTGCATACCTCGGATGGGGCGGCGACGACGGCGCTCCCCTGCCTGACGGACCCAACCTGGACGACTTCGACAGCCCGCTGACGCCCCGCGGGCTTCGCAACCCGCCGGCCCCCGCGAGGCGATGGTGGCGGGCTAACCCGCAATGCCCCTACCACCAGATCGGGCAGATGCTGCTTTCACTGGGCAAGTTCGATCCAGACGCCGGCGACGCTTCGCCCGCGTGGACCTCGCCCGCCGAGCTTCGGGCCGTGCGACAGAAAAGCACCGTTCTGGCGGTGAGATATCTTGAGGCTGCGGCTCGGGCCGGCCTGAGCGACCCCCAGGCCCTGAAGGCGTCATTGGGCGAGGCATGGATGCAGTATTCATTCTCGCAGCGGGACAAGGACGCCCCTGGCTTCGATCCGGCGGCGGCACGCGCCATGTTCCTTGCGCGCGAAATCGACCTTTCAAAGCTGGACGATCAGCATGTCTGGCCTGTGGGCCTTTTGCAGATTCAGACGATGATACAGGCGAATCAGCTTCAAACCGCGCTGGACACTCTTGATTCGCTACGGGCGCATCTGCCCGGGCCACAGAAGGTCAAGCCCACGAACGACTACATCCGCATGCGGGCGGCGCTTGCCGACAGCATCGAACTGAAGAAGGCTCAGGCCCGGCAAATGCTTGAGGGAGTTGAAGACCCCGTTGCCCGGTCGAAGCAGTACGGCGCCTTGGGCCTTGACGCCCTTGCCGTTGCCGAGTTGGAGGCAGCGCCCCGCAACCGGCAGGTCTCGCAGGCGCTGCTGGACGCACTTGCCGCAACTGGACGCCTCTCTGACGCCCGCTGCCTGCTGGATCAGGACGACCGCGTTCGTGTCGCGGGGCTTGCCTGGGCCCAGGGCCGCCTGGAGGAGGCGCACGCGACGCTTGACGCCGAAGGCCGGCCGCTGGGCGACATCGGGGAAAGCCTCAGGCGGATCCTGGGAAAGTGATTAATTCAAACCAGGGTGATCCCCCACGGGCGGATCATCGTTATACTCATACCTGTGAAGTTTGAACTGAAACCATTCCGTATCGGGCATATTGTCGTAAAGCACCCGGTTGTGCTTGCGCCGCTGGCGGGTTATTCGGACCTGCCATTCAGGCTGCTGTGCCGCCGGTTCGGGGCGGCCTACTGCACAACAGAGATGATGCTTGACCGCATGGTGCTGGTCTGCGGCAAGCTGCATCACCGCATGATGGCCATGACCGGCGACGATCACCCGCTCGCTGGGCAGTTGATCGGCAACGATCCTGCGGAGATGGCCCGCGCCGCCGAGGAACTCTGCCGGCACGGTTTCGACGTGATCGACCTGAACTTCGCCTGCCCCGTTCACAAGGCCCTCAGCCGGCGCAGGGGCGGGCATCTGATGGGATCGCCGAAGATCGTCAACCAGATTGTTGACGCCGTCGTGGCTGCTGCCGACCGGCCCGTTACCATAAAGGTAAGGCAAAAACTCAAATCTGCGGACGCCGACGATTCGTTCTGGGAAATAGCCGAGCACGCCTTCGGGGCCGGGGCGGCTGCGATAACCGTTCACGCACGCAGCGTCGAGGCCAAGTATTCGGGCCAGGCGGACTGGGACTTCCTCGCCGCCGTCAAGCAGCGATTCGCCGACCGCACGGTTATCGGCTCAGGAGACGTCACCTGTCCTAAAAAGGCAGTTGAATTGCTAATGCACGCGAAACTCGACGGTGTTGCCGCCGCACGCGGGGCGCTTGGCAATCCATGGTTCTTCCGCCAGGTCTGCGACGTGGCCGGCGGCGATGCGCCATACCATCCCTCGCTGGCCGAACAGAAAGCGATTCTGCTTGAGCACTTCCAGGGCGCGTGCGATTTGTACGGTTCGCAGGGACCGAAGATCATGCGCAAGGTCGGCATACGATACGCCCGGCTGCACCCGACGCCGACGAAAATCAGAATGGCCTTCGTCGAGGTCAAGAACGCCGCACAATGGCACGACGTGCTGGAGCGGCATTACGACGACGGCGTACTGCAAGCCTCCTGCACGTGAGGCCGGCCTATTATCGAAAGGAATTGGGCATGAGGGCATGTAGAGCATTAATCGTTGCGGCTGTGACGTTCATCTTCGCGGCCCCTTCCTTCGGGGCCGAGGAAACGTACATGGCAGTCATGCTCAACGGGGTGAAGATCGGCAGCGCGTTTTCGTCGAGGCAGGCCCAGGGGGGACGAGTCACGCATACTGAAAGCATGTCCATTAAGCTTATGCGAGGCCAAACGCCGCTTGATATCTCCATTGCTATATCCAGTGAGGAAACCGAAGACGGCAAGCCGATATCGTTCGAGGCTCAGCAGGACCTGGGCCTGAGCAGGATGTCAACCAAGGGCGTCATCGGAGCCGACGGCATGCTGGATGTTGTCGTCAACTCGCCCGAAAGCACTCAGAACCGCCGAATGCCCTGGCCCAAGGGCGCGTTGCTGTCTGAAGGCCTCAGGCTTCAGGCTCGCCGGCATGGACTGACTGAAGGCGTAAGTTACCAGACCAAGATGTACGACCCCTCTACGATGGTCGCCATGAACATGACCGTCACCATTGGAGCGAAAGAGCAAGTCGATCTGCTCGGAAGGGTTGTGCAACTGGTGAAGGTGATCGCGGTATGCGGCGAGGGTCCCCTTGCGGGCACGACAACCATTAACTGGTGCGATGACAATTACGACATCCTCAAGTCGAGGATCGAAATGGGCGGGATGATGCTGGACATGATCTCGTGCGACAAGACGTTCGCATTGAGCCCAAGTCAGGATTCGGATTACTTCGACAGCCTCCTGGTCTCAAGTCCCCAGCCGATATCCAAGCAGGAACTGACCTCCGCCCTGAAGTACACCATCAGGCCCAGAAACGACGCGACGCTAAGCATCATCAACACCGGCAACCAGAAGGTCGAAGCCCTGGCCGACGGCGGCATGATTGTCACCGTCACGCCCGCCAGGCCGCCTTCGGGCCAGAGCCTGCCGCTGGGCGATTTAAATAAGGAACTCATCGAAGCAACCAGGCCAAACGAGTACATGCAGAGCGATCACGAGGCGGTCGCCGACTTGGCGCGCCAGGCAATTGCGGGGGCAACAGACGCCGCCCAGGCTGCCATGAAAATCGAGCAGTTCGTGCATGAGTACATCACCACCAAGGATCTTTCAGTTGGTTACGCGACGGCTGCGGAGGTTGTCGCCAGCAGGCAGGGAGATTGCACCGAGCATGCCGTCCTTGCAGGCGCGATGTGCAGATCGGTGGGAATTCCCGCAAGACTTGTAGCGGGCGTGGCTTACACGCCGGCATTCGCAAGCAGGCTTGAGATCTTTGTGCCGCACATGTGGGTTCAGGTGAACATCAACGGACAGTGGATGGACATCGACCCCGCCCTTGGCTTCGACTCGGGGCACATAGCCATAGCCTGGAGCAACGGCGAAGCCGTCAGCTTCCTATCGCTAAGCCGAATGCTTGGCAACTACCGTATTGAACAGGTCGAGGCTCCATAAGTATCATTGACAGTCTTGCCGGAAGTGATTAGAGTCTTTCGAGGAACCTGCCTGCCAGGGCCGGAGCGCAACCATGAAACGAAAGGATTCGGTAGCCCTTTTTGAGGTGATTTCAAAGGGCCGGGTTAAACGCCCCGCGGAGGCGGAAGCGGATTTCAACCCCCCAGAGGTTGACGCAGCCCCCGTTGCGCGTGAGGCGGAGCCGAAATCGCCCGTGGATGCATCGGCGAAAAGGTTGAGTTTTTCGCTGAATTACGCATCCTGCGTCGCGGCAGGGCTTGGACTGGTTGTGCTTCTGGGAACGATGTTTTGGCTGGGCAGGATCACCGGCGCCAAGGCGTCGCCGGCCGGTGAGGCGCAAGAAGGCTCGTCGGTTGAATGGCGCCAGCAGGATTCGCCGCAGCCGCAGGGCGCTGGGCCTGGCGCTGCCGGTCAGGAGCAACCGGCAAGAATAGCCGGGATGTACTACCTGATAATCGACCGCATGGCCACCGGCTTGACAGAGAGCAACAGGCTCGACGCCGAGGCCATCATAGAATGGCTCAAAACGCAGGGCCATGACGCGACAATTGCACAGACCAGGGACAGATACCTGGTGCTGTCTTTGAAGCCTTTTGAGAATCCTAGAAGTCAGGAAGCAACGGACTATGCAGCGGTGATGGACAACCTGGGCAAGCAGTACCGGGCGGCGCCGCCGCGAGCGCAGTATACTTTTTCTCAGACAAGACGTGACGCCTCTGGAAGGCGTGTTTTCGACCCCAGCTATTACCGCTGGGATAATTGAACGGAGCATATATGTCGCTTGACAGAACACTGAAGATTCGTGGCGGTCTGGGACGCACCCGAAGCGTCCTGACAAGGGCGGAGCGCGTGGCCCAGTTGACCGATGAAGGCAAATTCGACGCCCAGAAGAATTCCCCGTTGGGCCTGCCGAAGGTCAAGGTTCGCCACTCGAAGGCGGGCGGAAAGGCCAAGAAAGAGGCCGCCGAAGCCGCCGGCGCTGAGGGCGCCGCCCCTGCCGCTGCCCCCGCAGCCGCTGCCGCCGCGAAACCCGAAGCCAAGGCCGCCGCGGGCAAAGGCAAGAAGTAGTCGCCGTGTCCAATCCATTCCAAATCGCCGACAGGATGCGGCTGTTGGACGCATCGGGCATTCGCAAGGTGTTTGACCTGGCCGCGAAGATGCGCGACCCGATCAACCTGTCCATCGGCCAGCCCGATTTTGACGTGCCCGAGCAGCTCAGGCAGGCCGCGGTGCAGGCGATACAGAATGGATACAACAAGTACACGCAAACACAGGGCCTTGCCGAGCTTCACGAAGCGCTTGGCAAAGCTTGTCAGGCCGAGTTCGGCTGGAACAACGACCACCCGTTCCTGGTCGCCAGCGGTGTGAGCGGCGCTCTTGTGCTCGCCATGCTCACCCTGGTGAATCCAGGCGATGAAGTGTTGTTCCTGGACCCCTACTTCGTGATGTACAAGCACCTGGTGAACCTGGCCGGGGGCGTTCCGATTGCGGTTGACACCTATCCGGACTTCAAGCTGGACGTGGATAAGATCGCCCGGGCGATCACGCCCAAAACGCGCCTGCTGATTCTGAACTCGCCGGCCAATCCGACCGGCGCGGTCTACGACGAATCCCAGCTTCGCCAACTGGCCGAGCTTGCGGGGCGGCACAACCTGCTGGTCATCAGCGACGAGATATACAACCTCTTCTGCTACGACCAGCCATTTGTTTCGATGGCGTCTCTGTACGAGAACACGCTGCTGATGCGCGGCTTCTCGAAGAGCTACGCCATGACCGGATGGCGCGTGGCATGGGTGACCGGTCCAAAACCCATCATCGAGAAGATGACCATGCTTCAGCAGTACAGCTTTGTCTGTGCGCCCAGCATGGCGCAGGCTGCATGCGTTCCGGCGCTTCAAGCCGACATGTCCGCCGAGGTTGCGCAGTATCGCCGCAAGCGTGACATGGTTTACGACATGCTGGGCGAGACGTTCGGCCTTGTCCGCCCGGCTGGGGCGTTCTATGCGTTCGTTCCCGCCCCCGGTAAAAACGCGACGGCCTTCGTGCAGAAGGCCATCGACAACAACGTGCTGGTTATTCCTGGAAACGTCTTCTCGTCACGAGATACGCACTTCAGGATCTCCTACGCCACTAACGACCAGAAACTCCAGCAGGGGCTGGAGATTCTGGTCAAGCTGGCGAAGGGCTGACGCTCAGGCCCGCAGCGGGCTTGAACGCCTCTTAAGCAGCAGCATTCCACCAAGGCAGATCATCACAACCGTCGCCGGTTCGGGAACCTCGCCCGCCATCGGTGAATAAGTGATGGTGGAGTTCGCGCCGATGCCGATGGTCCCCGTGGTGCAAACCGCGCCAAGCATGTTCAGGCTTGTCAACATCGGGCGCGGGAATCTGCACCGCCGCCGGAGCAGTTGAACCGCCTATGCTGACCTTCTTGCCAGTGGAGATTTTATATCCCAGGCCCGGCGTGGCGTCGCCCGTAACACTGCCGTCACGGTCGATCCACAGCGTGCTGTTGGACCTGACGCTGCCGTCGATGCGGGCATTGCGGTCAATGCTCACACTGCCGCCAAGCACCGAGCCCGTAACCCGCGCATCTCTGCCAAGGCCCACGCTTGCGCCGCTCCACGTTCCTTCCAGATCAAGCCCGCTGCCGGCGTTTGCGGCGCCGCCGGCGACAACGTCACCCCGAATCTGCACGTTCGAGCCAACCCACACGCCGCTCATGCTGGTGACGTTCTGGAGGCTCGATCCGGAATCGGCGCTGATCTGGCCAATCGCGGCAATGTCGCCATTTACGGTGGTTCCGGCGCCAAGCCATATCTCCTTGCCCGCATGCAAGGCAAGCCCGTCCTGTCCAACCTGCGTAATGCAGGCCTGGGCGGACGAGCAGACAAGCACCGTCAAACCGACCATCAACATAACGAGTTCAGTGGCATGTTTTCTGTTGTTCATATGTCTCTCAAGAATGCCCCCCGGCAGGCGCCGCGCCTGCCCGGGGGCAAATCGACTGGAACAACAGAAAGCTAGGATATGAAAACGGCGCCGCCAAATATGGGCGGACGCCGTTTTTAGGATTCGCTGTAAGTTATTGTCGTGCGGCTACTTAGAGGGCCACTGGCCAGTGAATACCTCAACAGCCGGACCGGTCATGTAAACGTGGTTGTTGTCCTGCTTCCACGCCAAATGGAGGTCGCCGCCGGGAAGATGCGCGAGAATTTCACGCGAGGTTCTGCCAGTGAGAGACCCCGCCACGCACACCGCCGAAGCGCCCGTGCCGCATGCAAGCGTCACGCCGCTGCCGCGTTCCCACGTTCGCATGGTCACCTCGCCGGCGGAATGAACCTGCACGAAGTGAACGTTTATCCTGTTGGGAAACAGCGGGTTGGTCTCGATCTCCGGCCCGACCTGTTCAAGCGGAACAGCCGAGGCATCGTCCACAAATATCACCGCGTGCGGATTGCCCATGGACACGCAGGTCATGGTTGAATAAGCGTGCTTGGACGTGCGGATCGGAACGTCGATAACTCGGCGCTGTCTCATGTTCACGGGTATGTCGGCGGCGTCGAGAATAGGCTCGCCCATGTCAACCGTCGCCGAGGCGACCTTTCCATCGTCGCCAACGACCAGGTCGATAGTCTTGACGCCCGCTGCCGATTCCACCCTCATGGGGTTGGCCTTCGACAGGCCGTGGTCCCACGAGTACTTGGCCACGCAGCGAATGCCGTTTCCGCACATCATGCCTTCGGACCCGTCGGCATTGAACATGCGCATACGCACATCGGCCTTGTCGCTTGGCAGTATCAGGATCAGCCCGTCGGCGCCCACGCCAAAATGCCTGTCACTGATTGCCCTGGCGACGGCGGCAGGGTCGTCAACCTGCTCCTGGCGGAAGTCGACGTACACGTAATCGTTGCCCAGGCCTTGCATCTTCGTAAACTGCATCGTTTCTTCCTGCAAAATATGCAGGCCACACTGCGCCCGTCGGGCGGGATGCGTGGCCTTGAGTGAACCGCTTGATTATGCGTTTATACCGTCTGAAGCTCTTTCTGTCTGCGCTCAAGCTGATTGCGAAGCCTCGCCAGCACTGCCGAGTGCATCTGGCTGACCCGGCTTTCGGACAGATCCAGCGTTTCTCCTATCTCTTTCATGGTCATCTCTTCGAAGTAGTATAGGAGGATGATCAGTCGTTCGGCGCGGTTGAGGCCGCGGGTGACCAGATCCTTGATGTCCTTACGGTTGGCCACGCGCAACGGATCGTCGCTGCGCTTGTCTTCAAGCACGTCGATCTCGCGCACATCCTTGTGTGAATCGGTCTCGAACCACTTCCTGCTCAGCGAGACCAGCCCCACCGCTTTTGCATCCTGTTGAAGCCGGCGGAACTCGTCCATGGGAAGCTTCATTTCCTGGGCAAGCTCCTTTTCATTTGGCTTTCTTCCCAGGCTGGATTCCAGCGACGCCACCGCGTCGTTGAGTTTATGCGCCCTGCTGCGGACGAGCCGCGGAACCCAGTCCAGCGAACGAAGTTCGTCAAGAATGGCGCCGCGAATGCGAGCCGCGCAATATGTCTCGAACTTCACTCCGCGGGCTGGGTCAAAGGCGTTCACGGCGTCCATCAGCCCGAAGATGCCCGAGGAAACCAGGTCGTCCACATCAACCTCGTCGGGCAGCTTGGTGCGAATTCTTTCCGCTGCGTAACGAACTATCGGCAGATAGTGCTCAAGAAGCCGGTTGCGAGCGTCCTCGCACTTGTTTTTGTGAAAAGTTGCCCACCACTGGGCCACTTGCTCGGGCGAGGCCTTCGGCTGGCTCGTCTTAAGCATGAATCGCTCCTTTTTTCTGAGACCATCCATGAAGCATCAGTGTAATTGTTCCAAGCTCTCAAATTACCCAAACTGCACATCTTCTACATCTTACTTATATTGCCCAGTTTGACAATTCGCAAGAACTATTTTTAAAGAATTGTGCGATCCTCAAACGCTACCTTATTATCGAGCCGCACAGCATATTCGTAAGGGCCTTTGGAACTTTTTGTGAAAGAAGCTGATCGAATCGTCCGATAACGTGTAAGTTACTTATCCGAACCAGTTTGCGACTCTCTGGAAGAAGCCTTCCTTCTGCCCCACCAGCCAGCTTCCCTGACAAAGTTTGTTAGCCAAGGCAGCAAGACACCTGCTGGCCTGGCATCTGGGGTATTCAAGCACGAAGGGCTGGCGGCGGCGAACAGCGTCTCGCACCTTCTGGTCGGCAAGCACGTGTCCGGCGTCGATCACCCGCACGTCCAGGAACTGCCTGGCGACCCCGGCGATTCGCTGGAAGGTTGCCCTGGCCTCCTGCCTGTCCCCCGCCATGTTCACCAGAAGGCTTATCGTTCCGGTGTAACCGTGCCTCTTGAGCACCTTGATAAGCGCGTAGGCGTCGGTAATGGCCGGGGGTTCGGGGTTGGCCACTATCAGGGCGTTATCGCTTCCGGCGACCATTTGCAGCACGTCTCTGCCTATGCCCGCGCCGCAGTCCACGACGATGAGGTCGTTGTCTGTTTCGAGAGATGCGAGCTGATCAAGCAGCGCCGCCCGCTGAAACTCCGAAAGATTCGCCAGTTGTGCGATGCCGCTGGCGCCTGGCACAAATTGCACGCCGCAGGGCAGATCGACCACGACATCCTCAAGCTTTCTGCTGCCCGCGATGACGTGCGAAAGATTCGCCCGCACATCCACGTCCAGCAGGACATCGAGGTTCGCCAGCCCCAGATCGGCGTCGACAAGCGCCACGCGGTTTCCTGCCGCCGAAAGCAGAATGGACAGGTTCAGCGCGATGTTGCTCTTGCCCACGCCGCCTTTTCCGCTGGCGACGGCGATGGTGCGTGTCTGCCGCACCTTGTGCATCAAGCGACGAAGTTTGGTAGCCTGATCATCCGACATTCAGATTGCCTTCTACTATGCACTTGGCCAGACGCCGCGCGTCGGCAGGTTGAATATCGTCCGGAACATCCTGGCCCGTCGTCACGAAACTGATTGGCAACTTGCCGGCGGCTGCGATGTTAAGCACGCTACCGCAGGCGGTTGCCTCGTCGAGCTTGGTCACTATAACGCTGTTGGCGCCCAATTGCACGAACCGCTCCAGCGTGCTGCTCATTGCGGCCCGTCCGGCCGTGGCGGCCATCACCAGGTGAACATCGTGCGGCTGGGCGGCTCGCATGAAGCCCGACAGTTGACTGAGCCTGAGTCGGTCGTACTGGCTGCGCCCGGCGGTGTCGATCAACACCACGTCGTAGTCGCGCATTGAATCAATCGCGGCCTTCAACTCGCCCGCCGTCAGAACCACGTGCAGAGGAACGTCTATTATCTCGGCGTAGATCTTAAGCTGGTCAACGGCCGCGATTCGATACGTGTCGATGGTGATCATGCCGACGCGCCGGCCTTCGCGCAGCTTGTGATTCGCGGCCAGCTTGGCGATTGTCGTTGTCTTGCCCACGCCCGTCGGGCCGATCAGGGCGGATATCCTGCAACCTTCGACGGCGGGTTGGCCGCTCTGTTGGGTGAGTATTCTCTCGCTGATGCGGTTTACCAGGCTTTCGCCAAGGACGCGAGGGTCTTCCATCTGCCTTCCGGTGAGATCCTGCGAAAGCTGATGAACGACATCCGTGACGATTTCCTCCTGCACTTCCTGCTTCAGCAGGTGATCGCGCACGGCCTGAAGCTCGGTCGGAGTGTGCGAGACAGACTGCGATTGCATCGTCAGCAGCGCCTCGACCATCCGCCGGATGTGCCCCACCTGGGTGTCCATCTCCGCCGAGGCGGCGGGCTGATCGGTTGGCGGCACTGCGGCCGGCTGCTTGACGACCGGGGCATAGTCGTGGCTGTAGCTGCCGGACTGAACTGGCGGGCGAGCATTGGCGGTTGCGCTTACTTCCCAAATGTTTCTGCCGCCGAACAGGCCCCACAGCCGGCCTTTGCGGTAGCTCCGCGTGCGGACAATAATGGCGTCGCGCCCCAGGTCGCGCTTCACCTGCGCCAGGGCTTGAGCCATCGTCGTTGCCTGATAAGTCTTTACTGGCGTTTCGATCATGATTCATCGGCTCCCACGGTCGCGACGGAATTAACTTCCACTGAATTGACTTCGTTATAAGCAAGCACCGTCGATTTCGGCGATATGTCGGCAAGCATGCGCCTGATGGCGGGTCTAAGCGGCGGCGAGCAAAGCACAACCGCCTGCCGGCCCGAGCGGCGCAAATCCTCCAGCCTCGACGCGACAGTGCGAGCGACCTTCCTGTTCACTTCGGGCGGTATCGCCCCGCTCTTGCCGTGTCCCACGTAGCGGCACAGCGAATCCTCAAGCGAAGCATCGAGGCTCACGCACCACAGCCTGCCGTCGGCGGAGGCGTACTGCTGGCATAGCGCGCGACCAAGCGACGAGCGAACCCGCTCTGTGATCGCCTCGTGGCCCTGGACGCCGTCTGCTACGGCGTCGCCTGCCGCTTCGAGTATCATCTCGAGGTCGCGGATGCTCACCCGCTCGGACAGCAGGTTCCCAAGCACCTTCTGCACGTCGCCGACAGAAAGCCGCTGCGTTATCTCCTGCACAAGACCCGGCGCCGAGACTTTCAGCGTCTCCAGCATGTCTGCCACCTGCTTGCGCGCAAGCAACTGGGGCGCGTGACTTCGCAGGATGTCTCCAAGATGGGCTATCAGCACGGCAGCGGGCTCGACAAGCATACACTTCAAGGCGATGGCCTTTTCGCTTTGCGACGGGCTGATCCACACCGCCGGCGTGCCGAACACCGGCTCGGTGGTTGCTCTGCCGTGAAGATCGCCTTCCTTCAAATCGCCACCCACCGCCAGCCGCTGGTTTGGATACAGCCTGCCGGAGGCGATTTTCGCACCCCGAATGAATATGGCGTATTCGTGCGATTCCAGCCGCATGTCGTCCCTGATGCGAATCGGGCCGAGCATCAGGCCCAGCTCCTCGGCAATCGTCATTCGCATCTGCGCGATCCTGTCGGTCAAGTCGCCGCCGCGTGCCTTGTCGGCAAGTCGGACGAGTGCGAACCCAAGATCAAGCCGCACAGGATCCACCGCGGGCATCTTGACCGCATCCTGGGATTCATGTCGTTCTATGGCGGCGCAGGACGCGGGCTTCGAGGCTGCTCGGTTCCGCGCCCTGCCTCGAACGGTGTACGCCAGTCCGGCCAGGCCGCCACCAAGCATCAGCAGCGGCAGCTTGGGCAATTGCGTGAACAGCAGCATGCCAAGGAATCCCGCCGCAATTGCCAGCACAACCGGCCGCGCCGCAAGCTGTGATATCACCTGCCTGCCAAGGTCCTCGCTCCGGCCGCTCCTGCTTACCAGAAGCGCTGCCGAGATCGACAGAAGAAACGCGGGTATCTGCGTTACAAGCCCATCGCCCACGGTCAGCCTGGAGAAGACGGCCGAAGTATCGCTCCACGACCATCCGTATTCGACCATGCCCACGTACATGCCGCCAAGCAGGTTCACCACGGTGATGACAAGCCCCGCAAGCGCATCCCCGCGAAGGAACTTCGATGCGCCGTCCATCGCGCCGTAGAAATCGGCACTGCGCGCGATTTCCGCCCGCTGCCGCGACGCCTGGGCAGCCTCTATTCGCCCCGACGCCAGTTCGGCGTCTATCGCCATCTGTCTGCCGGGCATGGCGTCAAGGGTGAATCTCGCAGCCACTTCGCTGATGCGTGATGCGCCCTTGGTAATCACCATGAACTGCACGAGAACGATAATCCCGAAGAGTATCAACCCGACGGCCAGCGAACCTGAGGGCACGAACCCGCCGAAGGCGTTGATAACATGTCCCGCTCCCAACTGCGCATCCTGCAGGCCGTTTCTGCCGGCTGTAAGAATGAGTCGCGTGCTTGCGACGTTCAACACGAGCCGCCACAGCGTGGCCAGCAGAAGCAAAGTTGGGAAGGCGCTGAACTCCAGCGGCGTCGAAACCTGAAGCGCGGTCAGCAGAATCACTGCCGAGATGGCGAGGTTGGCGCACAGAAGAATGTCCATGACCATCGCCGGCAGCGGAATGATGATCACGAGTATCAGGCCGATCGCCGCAAGCGGCAGAAACAGCCCCCTGTGCGCCGCCACCGCGCCGCTGGCCCTGCTGAGAATGTCCGGCATCCTTGCCATCAACTTCTCGTCCTTCGGCTCGCTAAGTAACCCGCGTCATGCGGCGTTTGCGAAACCGTACATCGCCTTCAGTGCGTTTAAGCTCTTCCATAAGCTCCCGACGCGTCATTTTCAAGCCCTGGCGGAATTCCCATCGCTGATAAATGGCGTCCGCAATCGCAAGAATTGCAAGCCCGCCGGCAATCTTCCACGCAGCCCAAAGCAGCAGCGTCCATGCCGATAGGGCCATTTCACGCGGCGAAACGCCGCCCAGGCTCGCAAGCCCAACCGACGAGCGAACAAGCGCGTCAAGCATTACGCCGCCAACCAACAATATCTTGCATGCAGCAAACACTGCGCGCACGCCCGCCGCCCTGCCAACCATTCGCGACAGACCCGCGCCTGGGTTGATCTTGTCCCAGTTGAATCTCAGCCGGGCGCTGTTGAAGGCTGCGTTGCCCATGATCACCGCAGCCGCGACGCCCCCGACAATCGCACCGACGCCAACCAGCGCCACGAGCATGCCCAACCTGGCTATCGGCAGCGCGCCGGGCATCCTGATTGCGTTTGCGGAGATTCCGCCAAGCATCTCGCCGGTCATCAACTGCAACTCACGCATCAGGACGGGGCCGGCGAAAGTGACAACCGCCAGGGACAACAGCATTCCCGCCGCCGCCGCGAGATCCGAGCTTCTGGCGGCAAGCCCGTCCTGGTGAGCCTGCTGAAGCTTGTACGGCGTCGGTTCAAACTGCTTGTCGTCGCTGTGTGCGTCGTCGCTCAACGTTTACGCGCCTTTCCACACTGCCGGAAGCATTGGCCGGACCGCGGGCCAATACGCCTCAAGCGCCCATCCAAGCGCCTTAAGCCCTCCTGCCGCCGCAAGCAGGCCAAGGGCGGAACGAACGGGCAAACCCGTCGTCAGGATGTGCGCCTGCGGCAGCATTCTTTGAAGTATTCCCAGCCCCGCCGATGCAATCAGCATCGCCGCAAGCGCCCCGGCGGCGATCTTGAGCGCAAGCACGAACGCGCCGCTCAGGCCCGCAATAAGCGACGGAATCAGCGAAGACGGGCCAACGGTTACGCCCACCGGCAGCAGCCGAAGGCTTTCGCCAACCGCCCAGACAAGATCGTCAACTCCGCCAATGAAGATGAAGACAAGCGCGGCAATCAATCCGAACAGCGTTACAAGCGGCGAGGAATCCTGCTGGTCGTTCGAGTACACCTGACCGAGAGATATGCCCATCTGTACGCTGATCTGCTCGGCCGCCAGGTCAATGCCGACAAAAGCCAACCGGGCCGCCAGTCCAACCGCCGCCCCGATGGCGAATTCAACGGCAGTCGCAATTGCAAGCCCGAACGGTTCATACAGTCTGGCCGAAGGGCCGCCTTCGCCCCCCAGACCTATGGCCAGCGCAATCGCCGCCAATACGCGAACAAATCTTCCCACACCGGCATGTGAAAGCAGCGGCGCGGTAAACGCCAGCCCGCTGAATCTGCCAGCCGCAAGAAGTATATTTGTCGCATCTGCAATCATTGGATCACGGTAAAAGCGAGAACATCCTCTCTCCGAATTCGACCAGTCTGCCCATAGCCCACGGACCTGCCGCCAAAGCAGCTGCAAGCATTGCCGCGATTTTGGGAAGCAGGCCGATGGTCTGTTCCTGTATTCCCGTCGCCGCCTGCACAATCGCCACGATAAGAGCCACGATAACGCCGGCAATGAGGGCCGGCGCCGCCACCGTCAGCGTCAGAATAAGGGCCTCGCGGCCCAGGTCCACCGCGAAGTTAACGTCCATCATGAGCTCCATCCAATGCTCTGCATCAGCGTGCCGATAACCCTGTGCCAGCCGTCCGCCAGAACGAACATCAGCAGCTTCAGCGGCAACGATATAAGCACTGGCGGCAGCATCAGCATGCCCATTGAAGTAAGAATCGTCGCGACCAGCAGGTCTATCACCACGAATGGCAGGAATATCTGCACGCCGATTATGAACGCGATTTTCAACTCGCTGACGACGAAACCCGCCACCAGCGCCGGCGTGGCGACTTCGCTCCAGGCAAGGTCATCTTTCTGGGCGAGTTCCTTCGGCAGAAACAGGCGAACGTCGCCGCGGTTAGCGGTGCTCTCGATCTGTCGAATCATGAACGCTCTGACCGGGCCTTCGCCGGCTGACACCGCCGAGGACATGTCCAGCTTGCCGGCTGAGTACGGCTCGATCGCCTGCGAGTACACCTGCGTGTAAACTGGCGCCATAACCACAACGGTAATCAGCAGCGACATCGCCAGCACCACCTGCGGCGGGGGCTGCTGCGCGCCTATCGCCTGCTTGAGCAGGCCCAGCACGACAATCACCCGCGTGAAACAAGTGGCAAGAAGGGCCACCGTCGCCACCAGGCCCATCGATATCCACGTGATCATCGCCGGCATGGAGGAATTCATGCTTCCTCCGATTTTTCTGCGTCTCGGCCGGGTTTGGCTTGCGCGTCAAGACCGAGTTGACGCATCATTTCCGCCGCCTGCATCTCATCGTCCACCTCGGCCAGCGTTCGCAGGCCGCCGCTTGTGCTTCCTATCAGCAGCAGTCGCCGACCGAGGCGCACCAGCAGCAACTGCCGCCCTGCCCCGGCGGAAACCTGGTGAAGCACATCGAGCGGGCCTTGGCGGCGAGCGAACCCAACGCCGCCGGTGCGAACCATCCTGCGAAGCACGAACCGCAGCAGGAATATCACGCCCACAACCACGCCCAGTGCGGCAATGCTTTGAAGCCACTGCATCAACTGCCCGGATTGCGAGGATTCGCCCACCTTGTTCTGTTCGATGCCGCCAACAGGTTTCTGCTCCAAAGACTCGCCGGTCGAAGGGCCGCCCGGCTGCGTCGATTGAGCAGATGCGGCGGCGACCGTCAGGCCGATGCATGCGAGCATGGCGAATAGTCGCATGCTCCTGATCATGTCTGCACCGTCGCTGCTGAGGCGTCCACCGCCTGACAGACCCGCACGCACAGCTTGCCGTCGATGCACACCAGATTGCCTTTGGCATGCAGGCGCGATCCGAGAAACACCTCCACGTGGTCGCCGGCAGGCTTGTCCAGTTCGATGATGGCGCCTGGTTTCAGCGAGGCCATCTGGCAGACGCTGATGCACCGCCTGCCAAGGTTGATCCGCATACGATCGGTGTTGCGTGGCCTTATCATTACGCCTCCACCGTCACTGCATCCGCCTGGCTGTAGTCCAAGCTCTCTCGCCGCCATGCCGTTGACGCCGCGTGAACGTCATCCAGTTCGGCGCTTTCCTTTTGATCCGCGCGGAGCCGGCGATCGTGAGAAATCCTCTCCAGCATTTTTCCGAATGCCTTGCGCCTGCCCATTGACTCGATCAGCTCGATGCGGCATTTCTCGACCTGCTCCTGCGCCTGATCGGCCAGACGCATGATGCGCGAGAGCTTGTTCTGAATGGTCGCGACGGCATGCCGGTAGCCGTCGGTTGAGAACTCGTCGCCGTTGCGCAGGCTTCTGCCCGCGGCCGCGTGCTGGCATCGCAGTTCGGCTTCGAGTTGAAGCGCCTGATCAAGATACTCCTGCGCCCTGCAAGTGGCGCGAGCGAAGTCCTGCCGGGCAACCTCTTCGCTGTGACGCATCGGCCTGAGCATTACTCCAAGGCGTTTTTCCTGTTTTGAAACCATGTTTGTCATCCTTGCGATCCGCGTTGCAGATCCTTGCTGATTCGTTCGATGGTTCCACGTAATTCGGCAAGCCTGCTCATCGTCTGATCGAGGGGCGAGCTCTCGCTGATTGATTGCACCAGAAAATCGCGCACCAGCGGCATTGCCGCAATCGCCAGATCGGCTCGCGGGTTTGCGCCGGTCTTGTATGCCCCAACGCTGATGAGATCCTGTATCTCTGCATGAGCCGCCATCAGGCCCTGAATCTCCCTGGCGGCGGCGAGCTGCGGCTGGCTTGCAACATCTATCATCACCCTGCTGATGCTGGCCAGCACGTCCACAGCCGGGTAGTGGCCCTGGTTGGCCAACTGCCTGTTAAGGCAGATGTGTCCATCCGTTACGCTGCGCACGGCGTCGGCGACGGGCTCGGAGAAATCGTCACCCTCAACCAGCACGGTGTAGAAGGCGGTTATGGATCCCCGCTCGGTCCTTCCGCTGCGTTCAAGCAGCTCGGGCAGCAGGTTGAATACGCTTGGCGGGTATCCGCGCGTGGCCGGGGGTTCGCCGGCAGCCAGCGCGACGGTGCGCTGCGCGGAGGCAAGCCTGCTTAGACTGTCCATCAGCAGAAGCACGTCAAGGCCGCGATCTCGGAAGAATTCCGCCACCGCTGCCGCCACCGCAGCCGCCTGAACTCGAAGCAGCGGCGGATCTTCGCTTGTTGAAACAACGATAACGCTTCGAGCAAGCCCTTCTTCGCCAAGATCGCGTTCAACAAAATCACGAACTTCCCTGCCTCGTTCGCCCACAAGCGCAATAACCGTAACATCGGCGGCCGTGTACCTGCCGATCATGCCAAGCATGACGCTTTTTCCAACGCCCGAGCCGCTGAATATTCCCATTCGCTGGCCCTTGCCAACGGTCAACAGGCCGTCGATCGCGCGAATGCCGGTCGCCAGCGGCTGGTCTATCCTGCGGCGCTGCATCGGACCCAGCGGCGCGGGCCATATCGCCGCTCTGGCATCGCAGACGATCTCGCCCTTGCCGTCTATGGGCCTGCCCACGCCGTCGATAATCCGCCCCAGCATCGACTTGCCAACTCCAAGCGATTGCTCGCCGGATGTGAATATCACCCTGTCGCCCTTGCATATGCCTGCGCACTGCCCGATCGGCATGACCAGCGTGTGCCTTCCGGTGAAGCCAACGACGCGGGCGTCTACTCCCCTGCCCGTGCGGACAATGCGGCACGAGGCGCCGACTGGCGCGGGAAAATCGCCCACCGTAACCGTCAGGCCGCGAACGCCGTGAACGCGACCCGTCAGCCCGACGGGCACGACGTTGCGAACGATCCGCCTGTATGATTCAAGCGAATTCAAGACGCCTCCTGTGGCAGCGGGCCGAAGCCCGGACCGACGAGCGCCTCAACCACATTCCTGATCTGCGTGTCAATCGTGGCGTCTATTTCGCCCTGGCGCGTGCCCAGCTTCACGCCGCCTGGGGCGATGCGCTCGTCGGCGACAAGCTTTACCGTGCCGCGAACGCACAGGCTTTCCGTCAGGCCGTCAAGCCGCAGACTTAATTGTTCCAGTTGCCGTGGGTTCACTCGCACAACCACTTGGCCGGCGGGGTCTGCAAGCTCAAGAGCCTTGGCCAGATTCGCGCGGGCCGCCGATATGTCGCGTATCGCAACTGTGCCTACAACCTTGCGGGCGATGTCTATGGCAAGGTTCAGAAGCTCGCCGGACGCCTCTCGCAGCAGTTCTTCTCTGGCGCCCGCCAGTTCGCCCAGAATCCTGCCGGCAAGCTGTGTCAGTTCCACCGACTGGGTCTTAAGCTCCGCCTCGATTTCCTTCCGCCCCGCGGCGAGGCCCTGAGCAAAGCCTTCTTCTCGTCCCTTTGCAAAACCGGCAGACCTGGCGTCGTCGGCGGCAAGTTGTTGGATCTGCCTGGCCTGCTCCTGCGCGTCGTTGACGATCTTCTGGGCGGCCGAACGCGCGCGAGAGATAATGTCCCTTGCCTCCGCCGCGACGTCGGCAAGCTCAAGCGGGACTGCCGCGTCGCCCAACATTTCGCCGGCGTCCTGCATTTTGATTACGCGTTTCATGCTCACCTCACGCTATCCTCTCTCCGGCATGCGAAACGTACCTGCCGGCGGGTGTGCGGATTGCACGAACTACCTGTCTCTGTGCGGCTTCGACGTCGCTCAGACGCACCGGGCCGATGCTGTCCATCCGCTCGCGCAATTCCTGGGCCTGATCCAACGGCATGCAGGCGACTATCTTCTGCGCAAGCCTGGCGTCGGCGGTGCGAAGGGCGATTGCAAGGCAGTGAGTGTCAAGATCAGCCAGCGCCTCGCCCAGAGTCGAATCGTCCATCGCCAGCAGATCGTCAAAATCAAGGGCGTTGTCGGCAACCTCGCCGCCCGCACCGGCGGCGAAAGGCGCCTCTCGGGCCTGCACATCCTGCCGGCGAGAGACAAACTGCGCAAGGCGGGCCGCGATGGCGGTGTGAACCTCGTCCAGAACGCGCCGATCAGGGGCCACGTTCGAGTCCAGCCGACGCTCCACTTCCATACGCGCGGCCTCGTCCATCGATTCGAGAACCGCTTCGCGCCGCGCCGGGGAAAGCCGGCCAAGCACTGCCGCGATTGTCTGCGGGTGCTCAAGAGACAGAATTTCGCACAGGTCGTTGGGGCTGGCCAGTTCCAGCACGTCGAGGGGATGCCTCGAATGGGCTCGGCGGCGTTTGAAGAGAAAAACGGCGATGCATGCCACGACGATCACGCCGCCGACAGGCGGCAGCGCCCACGACAGATGGGCCTTCCATTGCGCCTCAGCCGGGGACGAAGACCCGACGTCGTAATGCCAATCAACCCTGATGATCCGCGGGTCGGCGCCCAGCGCGCCAGCCAGGGCCGCCCGCGTCTTGTTCAGGCAAACCTCCGCCGACGACTGAACGTCGCTCTTTCTCTGTGCAGCCACCGCCTGGATGTAGCTCAAGGGTATCGATGCCCACAGCGACTCGCACTCGCACTTGTCGTCCCGCATCCGCATCTGCACGTGCAGCAGGACGTCGGGAATTTGCGATAGCACCGATCGCGCCTGCTCGAGCATCTCCAGTCTGGCGGCGACCAGCCGCTGCTCGGGACCAACGGGACGGTCTTCCTCGTCAAGCCGGTAGCTTCTGCCGGCGGTATCGACGATCCGAACATCCTGGGGCTTGAGGCCCGAGACGCTTCCGGCGACAAGATCGGCAATGGCGTGCTGAACATCGCGAGTCATCGCCAGCGGCGTTGATAGCTCCACCTGCACGCTCGCCGAGGCGCCAACGGAACCCAGCGAACGCTGCGCGGGTTCTTCCAGCAGAACCACCGCGCGCTTGACGCCGGGGAACTTGCCAATGCCGCGAGACAGCGCCGTCATCTTGGCGGCCAGCCATCGCTTGTGATTCTGAGATGCGGAAGACCACAGGCCCTCATGCGCCAGCGCCTGTTCAAACGACGAAGGCGAGCCAATGCCCGCCGAGACAAGCGCCATCTTCGCGGATTCCTGAGCGCCGGGAGGAACGTGAATCCTGCCCCCGTCGACGGAAGCGTCTATGCCCTGGGCTTGAATGGCCTTCAGCGCCTCGGCGACATCGGCGGCGGCAACGTCCACGGGCAGGACGACCTTCTGCGTCTTGTCGCCCGACAGCGCCAACCATAGGCATCCGGCAAGAAGCAAAAGCGCCGACACTGCAAGGGCCGCGCGCCCGCCAATGCCAAGCCCCAGCGCCCACGCGCGGAGGGCGGCGAGATGTTTTTTCAGTTCATTCATTGGCCTGGTCCTCCCTGACCGTGGCCTGCGATCACTTTCGGCTATCGAACCTTACGAAGAACTCCCTGATGTATTGCATCGACTTGCGCTGCGCCTTGAGCCGGGCTATCCTGTCGAGCCGGCCGAAGACGCTCTGGTCATATAACCGATGCCCGCCTTGCGTCCATTGCGTTTCGGGCAAAAGTCCCATGATGGTGTAATTGTGGATCGTCTGACGACTCATCCCAGAGTACTCGACGACCTCGCCGATCCTGTAGAGCTTGGGCGGAATAGGTTTTCGACCGCCCGCCTGACGCCAGCGAGAGACCGCCGGCGACTGCCGACTCACCGCCTCGCCCTGCCGTGATGACGTGTTCTTGTCGATCATCCTGACCTTTCACAGATGCCCAGATGCGGGGGCGACTCACTTTTACGTTTTATAAAACATAAAATGCCTTTACCCGGGGCAAATGGCAAGAGAAAAAACCAGAATTCGCTGCCGCCCGTTCCGCGGCCTCGGAGAGCAAGCGTTTCACCGCCCCGCCCCGCTTTAGTGGACGCAACCGCTGATCGCAGGTATCCTGCCGACATGAAACTGATTGACACGCACTGCCATCTGACGAACCCACGGCTCAGAGATGATGTCGACGCCGTCCTTGACCGCGCTGCCGGCGCCGGCGTGATAGCATGCATATGCGCTGCTGCAAACCTTGCCGAATCGCACCTGTCGCAAACGCTCGCCGGCCGGAAGGGCAATGTCCGCTTCATCGCGGGCATTCATCCGCACGAGGCGAAGGATGCCCCGGAGGATTACCTCCGCGAGCTTGAGAATCTTGCAGCCGACGCCAACAATGTCGCCATCGGCGAGATCGGCCTGGACTACCACTACGACTTTTCTCCCCGCCGGCAGCAGCAGTTGGTCTTTCAGCAACAACTCGACCTGGCCAAACGCCTGGGCAAACCTGTCGTCATCCACACCCGCGAGGCGTTCGACGACACCCTGGCGATACTCGCCAACAGCGGCATCGAAACGACAACGGTGCTGTTTCACTCGTTTACGGAAGGCCCGGCCGGCGGGGCAAAGGCCCTGGACATCGGCGCGATGATCAGTTTTTCGGGAATCTCGACGTTCGCCAACGCGCAAGAAATCAGGCGCCTTGCGACCCTGGCGCCTGAATCACGACTAATGGTTGAGACCGATGCGCCTTTCCTCAGCCCAGAGCCCGTCCGCAGGATGAAGACCAACGAACCGGCGAACGTATCTCACGTTGCCGCCTGCCTGGCCGCGGCAAGAGGCATGGACGCCGAGGAATTCGCACAAATCACCACCGACAATGCAATTGCATTCTTCAATCTGACCGGCATTTAGGCAACTACGCGCCGCTTGGTTCGCCTGCTGTGCCAGATCAGGTTGATAAGCCCGTCAAGAACGCCGCCGACCAGTGCAAGCAATCCGCCCGCCAGCGCCAGGAACGGCCCGACGTGCACGCCCTGCCAGAATCGAATGTACGAGCCGACAACATCCTCGCCGGGAGAGCCGATCCACACCGTCAGGCTGAGTATCACGACGATCAACCCGAAAAGCGCTGCCGGAAGCATGGCCGTCCACGCGTAGTATCGCATTATCGGCACGAACATCACGACCATCGCAACCGCCAGAACCACCAGGCCGAGAATCAGCGTGGCGATTCCCCTGCCAAAATCCCATCCCCATGCGCGCAGCGCGTGAGAGCCGCCTTGCTGATCAAGGGGACGCTCGAACCGGTTCAACTGCCCGCCGCCAAAACGGCGATTGTGAAACTCAGCATGATCCATCCGGACAAGGCGATACTCGGATAGTTCCTGCTCCAGCGTGCGCCTGGCGACGTCCTGCTGGCCGGGGCTGCGAACATCGATGCTCATCCGCCACCACGGCGTGAAGAACGAGATGATCATCACCAGCCCGCCAATTGCGGTCAGGATTCGCCAAAGCGACAAACCTTTTACGTGCGGCGTCCTTGGAAGCCGGCTGCCTTCGCCGGTGGACGGCGGCTCGTCGGGCATTTCGCCCCTACCGGGCCCACCGCCTGTGTTGCCCGCGTTAGCCCTGAAGACTCGCCGGTTCGACCTGCCCTGCAAAGGCGCTGGGACCATGGGGCCAAAGGCGCTGGGGCGGATCAGAAAGTCGAAGAACATGTGTTTCTCCTTTCTTCTGTGGCACTGCTTGCGAGAATTATAGGAGGCCCGAGACGCGTTTTCGCGCGGGCCGACTGCATGACGAAAGAAAGCCCTCGCGGGCGCGGCGCGTATCATTCATTGCACAATGAAAGGATACGTCGTGGAGAAAACCAAACCCATCGGCCTTGGGCTCATCGGCTGCGGCGGCTTCGGAACGTTCTGTCTTGAGGCGTTCTCGACAATGCCACAGGTAAGAATCGCCGCCGTGGCGGATGTGCGCAAGGAAGTGGCCGATCTGACGGCACGGCAGTTCAACACGCGGGCCTTCTACAAGGCTCAAGACCTCTTTAACCAGGCGGACGTGGACCTGGTTCATATCGCAACCCCGCCGTCAACGCATCACCTGCTTGTCATTCAGGCGGCCAGGCACGGAAAGCACTGCCTTTGCGAAAAGCCGCTGGCGCTGAATATCTCGCAGGCCGACGAGATGCTCAGCGTCACGCGTCAGGCGGGCACGATAGCGCCGGTGAACTTCGTCCTGCGGTACAATCCCGTTACGGACATGGTGAAGGCAGTGCTCGAATCGGGCCTGCTGGGCAAGGTGCTGCGGGCGCAGATGATCAACTGCGCCAGCGATTCAAAGCTGCCGCACAGCCACTGGTTCTGGGACAAGAGCGAATCGGGCGGCATATTCATCGAGCACGGCGTGCACTTCTTCGATCTGTACCGCTTCTGGTTTTCCAGGGGCAGCGTTGTGTGGGCCGGGGCACTGACAAGAGACGGCCAGGGAATGGAAGACCGGGTGATGTGCGAGGTGCTGCACGAAGGCGGCGCGATTGCGTCGCACTACCACGGATTCGACCAGCCCGCCGAGTTGGACCGCACCACTCACCGCATAATCTGCGAGTTGGGCGAGATCGTGGTGGACGGGTGGATCCCAATGTCGATGCGGCTGGCTGCGCTGCTGGACGAGAACGGCCAGAACCGGCTTTCCGCCATCGCGCCGTCCGCGCAGGTTACGACAGAGCAGGAGATTTCCGCCACAACCGCCAAGGTTTTTTCACGAGGCCGGGAGCGGTCGTACACCCGCATGACGTCGCTTGAGTACAAGATCGACGCAACCAAGCAGACCGTGTACTCAAACGGCGTGCGGAGCCTTCTGGCGGATCAGATAGCCTTCCTTGGCGACGCTGCGCACCCGCGGCGGATCAACGAGCGCAACGGGCTGCTGGCGTTGGAGCTTGCCCAGGAGGCCGACGCTTTCGCCTCGACGCCGGGCGCGAAGGCCGCCTGATATTGCCGGCGGCGACAAGCTTGATGGCCACTCCATAAAAAAAGACAAACGCGGCGAAGGGGGACCGCGCTTGTCTTTTCATGTAGCGGGCCGGAAAGGAGGAGAAACGGCCCGCATCGACTCTGCTCACCAAGTGATACGCGACGGGCATGTATGGGTTCGACAAAGTTGAAAATTTTTCGTATTTTAGAGTCAGACCGTCAGCCGGAGAGCAGATGCGACTTGATGACGAAGATTTCGACGCCGCCGTGAGGGATGCTATTGATTCGCTGCCAGAGGATTTTAAGAAACACCTCGACAACGTGATCATCCAGGTTCAGCCCCAGCCGGACAAGAAGATGCTGCGCGACCTGAAGCTTCGCCGCCGCGACGTGCTGCTTGGCCTTTACCGCGGGCTGCCGCTCACCGAGAAGTCCGTGCTCGCCAATAACTCGATGCCTGAAATCATCTACATCTTCAAGGACAACATCGAAAGCATCTGCCCCACCCGCCGTCGGATCGTGCAGCAGGTTCGCAAGACCATCCTGCACGAAATCGGCCACCATTTCGGAATGGACGAAGACGACCTGGACCGGCTGGGATATGCTTAGGCAGGGGTTTTCGCTGATCGGTTCCAGCTTCCCGCACATCCCGAAACGCGCCGATTCCGCGATCGGCGGCAGGAAGTTGGGACTTTGTGCTGTTTGGTGTCAGGGGGTTAAAGGGAGCAGGGCCGCATTGCAACCCGCTCGTGGGCCTCTGCCGCCACGGACTGAAGAAAGCACGATAATCCGCCTGCTATTCCACCACTGCCAGACGTGCATGTGACCGGTTAGGCACATGATGCTCCACGCCACCAGTGGTTACTCGGCAACTTCTTGGCATGACGATATAGCCAGAATGTCCACTCGAAAAAGGTTCCTGACCCCTTTTTCCCCCCCACACCGAAACACGCCGGATTCCGCGATCGGCGGCAGGAGGTTTGGTCTTTGGGCTGTTTGGCGTCAGGGGGTTAAAGGGAGCAGGGCCGCATTGCAACCCGCTCGTGGGCCTCTCCCGCCACGGACTGAAGAAAGCACGATAATCCGCCTGCTATTCAACCAGTCTTAGACGTGCATGTGACCGGTTAGGCACATGATGCTCCACGCCACCAGTGGTTACTCGGCAACTTCTTGGCATGACGATATAGCCAGAATGGCCAATCGAAAAAGGTTCCTGACCCCTTTTTCCCCCTCGCAGCACGCGGTTGCTCTTCGGCGCTGTCCCTCGTGAAGACCCATTCGCTCGCGATGCGGCGGATCAGCCTCTCACTATCAGCTTGCCGCGCGTGTCCAATCCAACTGGCAAGACGCGGCTTGATGTCAGTCCACTGGATTATCCCATTGGCGTATGCTCGTCGCATCCACCGCACCCGCCTACGGAACTGGCGAACATTTGCCTTGCGGACGAGCCGGTGCGAGGACCACAGGCGGAAGCCCACAAACGTTGCGCCCAGGCCGGAGGGCTGTATCTGAAGCTTGCGTTCGTGCAGCCGCAAGCGAAGGCCCGACAGGAACTGACGAATGGCTCCGGCTGCCTCCATTAACGCCGAGCGCCTGTTGTGGCACAAGATAAAGTCGTCGCAGTAGCGGACGTATGCGCCCAGCCCAAGTTTGCTTGTCACGAAATGGTCCAGTGGCGTCAGGTACCAGTTCGCCAGCCACTGACTGGTAAGGTTGCCGATCGGAAGCCCGCGCCGACGCCGGTAAGGGGCAAAGAGATCATCACCAGAAAAGTATTCGCATCTCGATTCCTGCTCATTCGAGTGGTCTACGACAAGATCCGCCAGCCACAATATGCGGTTGTCTTTAATCAGCCGCCGGATCATCCCTTTAAGTATTTCGTGATCGATGCTGGGGAAGTATTTCTGAATGTCGCACTGCAAGAAATACCGGTTGTGTTTAAGAAGTCTCTGCAATCTGTCCGCGGCGGAATGAGTACCCTTGCCACTCCTGCAGGCATAGCTGTGCGGGTGGAAGTGCCGCTCCAGGATCGGCTCCAGCACGTTCATCAGAGCGTGATGCACTACACGGTCTCGATAAGGGGCCGCAGAAATCAACCGTGGTTTGGGACGGCTGATCCAATGGGTCCGGAAGTCGCCTGGGCTGTAGAACCCGTTCATCATTTCTTTCTGAAGGGCGAGAAGATTGGCCTCAAGATCGAATTCGAACCTTTGCACGGCCGAGCGGTCGCGCTTGCCGCGGCGGGCCTTGCGAGCGGCCAGCAGCAGGTTCTCCCACGACACAAGAGCATCCCATAGATTGCCGTATCTTTTCATGATTTAACAACCTTGCTTGATAGCCATCCGCCGATCTGAGCGCCGATGCCATGCATTACCGTGGCTGCATGGCCGTGGCTTTTGATCGGCATAGCCTTGAGATCCTTCGCCAGGCGGACCTGAAATCGCAGCACCTCAAGCTCCATGTTGGCGTCGTTGAGGAATCCGGCCTTGTTCGGCGAGAACTTCGCCCGAAGCAACAGATCAAGGATTTTCTGGAGGCGGTTTTCAATTGCCAACCCAAGGCTGTAGCGGTGATGGCGCGGGAACTTCTCAGTGTGGTGAATTATCCACAGCATGAAGTCGTAGAAATCCTGAATAACCTTCAGTTCCTGCGCCATGAAGAAACCATTTCTACACCTGCGCCGCCCGTCGGGCGGCCAAGGGGCTTCGCCCCTTGGAACCCCAGGAAAGGCAAAGGGTAAAAGAACAAAGGGCAAAGTGTAATAAAAATCAGTCCACGCCGGAAACCACCACGACCCGAAACCCGTAGTAGCTGCCCCGGTGGACCGGGGAGAACCAGTAGCGGAGCGCCGAGCGGCAGAGGCGCGGATAGCAGATCCACGAACCGCCGCGCAGCACGCGGCGGCTGCCCGAAGCCGGTCCTGTGGGGTTAGTATTATTCGCATTCGCGTATGAATCCGCAAACCAATCGCTGCACCACTCGTAGACATTGCCGTGCATATCGTACAGGCCAAAGGCGTTGGGCCGCTTCTGGCCGACAGGCTGAGTCCGACTATTGCTGTTTGTGTTATACCACGCATATTCGCCAAGCTGGCGATAGTCGGGATCGTCACCATAATAGAAACGGGTAGTCGTGCCAGCACGGCAGGCGTATTCCCACTCGGCCTCGGTAGGAAGACGGACAGTCTTGCCCGTTCGCTGACTCAAACGACGGCAGAATTCTGTGGCGTCGTTCCACGAAACCTGCTCCACCGGATTGTTCGCCCCTTTGAAATGACTGGGATTATTGCCCATTACTGCCTCATACTGAGCCTGTGTCACCTCGTACACGCCCATGTAGAACGGCTTGGAGATCGTCACCTGGCGTTGGGGGCCTTCATCGCCGTCACGATCCTTCTCGTTGGAGGGGCTGCCCATCATGAAGCGACCGGCGGGGATGAGCACCAGCTTCATGCTAACACCGCCGCCGAGATCGAGTGTGAGTTCCTTCTCCGGCCCAAGATATCCCGCCAGGCGGGACTTCAGGGCCGTAGCGGTGGCGTCGCCGGGCTTGATAGCCAAGGCCTGATCCGTCAATGAAACCCCGCGCTGAGCCTGCGACTTCTGCGATTCCGTCAGGCGGCTGCGGTCAGCAGGCAGCGTATCGGCAATGGCGCGGGCCTGTTGAACCAGCGATGCGAATTGTTGATCACGCTCGCGATCGGCTTCCTGGCGTTCCTTCGCACGCTGGGCCTCCTGCCGCTGGCGCTCACGCTCATCTGCCTGCAGCCGCTCCCATGCATCCTTGTCGCGGCGGCAGGCTGAAAGCTCATCCTGAATGTCCACCGTTGAACGAATGGCCAGCACCCGCTGATAAATGGATATGGCATCGTCATATTGGCGGGCCTGACGCTTGGAACGAGCCTCTGCCAGAAGCTGGGGATACAGCGCCGAGTCCAGATACGCCTTCTTCTCCTCCGGCGTCATCTGGAGGATGCGGGCGAGTTCGGCCAGTGCATTCTGAAGGCCCCGAGCATCTTCGGCAGATACCTCAGCCGTCTGGATAATGTCGCCCGAAGTCACGTCAACCACCCGAGCAGAGATGGCGATGTTGCCCAGGCGAACCACGCTACCAAGCGCGATATACCGCACGCCGGCGAGGTTCTTGCCGCGAAGGCGGGCGGGATTGGAGACAATCTCCGCCATCGTCAGATCGTGCTCAGCCAAGATGGCAGCCAGGTGCGAACGCTCCACAAGCTGGTAACGGTCGGCCCCGAAGCGACTCAGCAGCAACTCGCCAACCGCCTTGCCAGCATCGGCAATGCCCACATCCCCGGTGACGGAAAAGTCCGCCACCGCGATGCGATGCCGCGTTGTGCGGTCGATGCACTGCTGCAATAAACGCTGAACCTCGGCGTCTTGCTGCTCAGCGATGGCGGCCTCAAACGATGCTCGCGCGGTGAGATAATCAGATCGGCTGCCGGAAGCAACGGCACGGTTATAGGCGACCTGCCCCTCATCACGGTAGCGAACAAATCGCTCGCGGCGGGCGGCGGCCTCGGCTGTCTGTCGATCTCGCTCGATGCGGGCCTGCTCTTCCTGCTGCTTACGCTGGGCTTCAGCGAGTGCCTTGTCCGCCTCCTGCCGGCCCCGAAGTTTTTCCGTGGCCCCCGCCAGAAGATCGGGCAGTTGGGCCCCCGCGGGCGTGTCGGCAAAGGTGGTGAGTGCTGCGTTGGCGGCGTCTATGGCGCCTTGATAATCCGCGGCCGCGGTTTTTGCCTTGATGGCCGCGACGGCTGCAACGGCGGCGGCTTCGTGTTCGCGACGGCGCTGCTGCTCCTGTGAGACCATCCGGGCGGATTCCTGCTCGGCTGCCTTAGCAGCGATATCCCTCAGCCGATCGTGGGCGGGTGCTGTCAGTTGGGCCTTGTTGGCACGGTTTGGAAAATCCGCTATCGCCTGCTGAAGCTTCGAGCTGGCCCCGGCGTAGTCCTGGGCTGCTATCAGCACATCAGCCTGACGCACCGCCTCGGCAAAGTCCGCCTTGGCGCGATCGGTAAGGAAAAACCAGCCGCCCGCCACGGCAAGCAGCAGGATAACGGCGGTTGCCGCCATAATCGCCGCCACCTTTCGATGGCTGAAGCTGCCTTTCTTCTTGAACTTGTACACCTTGGCGACGGTTTGGCCCTTCGACACCCGCACCAGATCGGCTTGAAGCTCAGCCGCCTCGGCGTAGCGATCCTTGGGGTCTTTCGCCAGGCAGCGATAGATGCAATCGGCAAGGTTTTTGGGGCACAGCGGATTGCGGCCAAGGATGTCAGGCGGAATCTCTTCGGCGTGCTGCGTGGCGTATGCAACCGTTGTTGGCCCGGCGAACGGCTGGGTGCCGGTGATCATGTGATACGCAACCACGCCCAGTGAGTAGATGTCGCTTCTGCCGTCAACGTCGTCGCCGCGACACTGCTCGGGTGACATGTAAGCGGGCGTGCCCAGCGACTGGCCGGTCTGTGAGAGGATGGTCGAGAGGGCCTTGACGTCTTTGGCCAGGCCGAAGTCCAGCAGCTTGACGCGGATGTTGGCCAGGGCGGTCTTGTCGCCCGTGCGGGTCATTGTGTCGTACTGTTTGCGATCCAGCGGCTGGATCATGATGTTGTCGGGCTTGATGTCGCGATGGACGAGATTCCGCACGCGGCCGGGTTGGTCGGGGTCTGCCACGGCGGCAGCGGCCCCGAGGGCGTCGCACACCTGGTTCATCACCTCGATGGTCTGCTGGGGGCTTAGCGGCTGGTTGTCGCCGATGAGGTCGTTGAGCTTGAGGCCCTCAGCCATCTCCATAACGATATAGTGCTTGCGGTCTTCGCAGCCTTCGTCGAGCACGCGCACGACGTTGGGGTGATCGATGGACGCAGCCAGACGGGCCTCGCGATGGAACCGCTTGACGAATTCCTCTATCGTCCGCAGATGCGGATGAAGCAATTTGACGGCGACGGTTGTGCCCCTGGCCACCGGCTTGTCGTCAGCCTCGACCGTGGCCCGGAACACGCTGCCCATGCCGCCCGTGCCGATGGCATCGGTCAGATGGTAACCATCCACACGAATATCAACCTTTTCGCCCATGTATCCAAACTCCTTTGCCGCCACGGAACTGATGAGCGGATTGTAAGACCTTCCCGCCCGGCAGTCTACACGTTGGCAGGTGTGGATATTGGACAGATGCGTGGCGGGTTGGTTAGGGCATTCTGGCATTACTCGGCGAGAGAGACTTGGCCTGCGGCGTCTGACATTTGGCGTTTGACACTGGCGTAATTCGCAGATTGTGGTAGCATAGTAGTAGATCATATCTGGAGGCACTCACGAAAACGGCCTCCACAAGTGGCCTCTGGTGTACATGCTGCTAACCGGAACTACGGCAGAAACGGTGAGCAAAAGCTGATGTTTAGCGAGCACATAGGGCGGGCAAATGCGGCATACAGGCTCTGTCTGGGCTTGTGCACTAACCAAAACGTCGATGGTGCGGGACATTTCTTCAATGGGAGGCGCTAACTATGTTCAGAGACGTAATCAGGCGCGGCTGCACCCGTAAAGAATGGGACAAGATCCGGCAGGAAACCCGCGGTAGAATTGTCGCAACGCTCGGCCAGGCGCCCCCGCTGCGATTCAGGCGGCGAATGCAGTGCATCCGCGACTACGAAGACCTCGGCCTGCATATGAAGCACATCCGCCTGACGGCAGTGCCGGACTACGCCACATACGGCGCACTTATCTACCCCCCGGCTTTCAAGCCGAGGAAGAAATATCCCGCCGCCCTTGTCATTCACGGCCCAAACGTCAAGACCGGTCACCGCAGCGTGCTTATGCCAGGAAGCAACCAGCAGTACGCCGTTGAACTCGCCAGGCGCGGATGGGTTACGCTGGCGGTGGATCAGTTCGGGTTCGGCGAAGGCAACGAAGGGCGCTCGGCTGCACAGATGGCGGAGCGGTTTTACGGGCGGTATCCCAACTGGTCGCTCGACGGCGTCAGGCTTTGGGTGCAACAATGCGCACTTGATGTCCTGACATCTCAGTCTTTCGTCAATCCCGACAGGATTGCATGCGTGGGCCTGTCCACGGGCGGCAGATGCGTGCTGTATCTGACTGCCTTGGATGATCGAATCAAGGCGGCAGTGTCGGCAGCGGGCTTGAGTCCGAACCTGACGAACATTTACCGCAACCGGCCCCACAAGAACAGCCTCAGCCCGGTGCTTGATCTGATGACCAGTTACACGGGCCAGCCGCCGTTCGAATACCAGGAGCTGCTCTCGCTGATCGCCCCCAGATCAGTATTGCTGATCGAGCCGTGGAACGACCTGTACAACCCCATGGTCGAGCCCATTTTCGAGTGCTTCACCAAGGCGCGGTTCGTCTTCCAACTGTGCGACGCGACAAACAACCTTCAAATACTCTGCCACGGCGACGGGCACACCACTCTCAAGCACATGAGGGAATATGCCTACGCCTGGCTGGAAGAGAGGATATGACCGACCCGCATGGGATCAGATGCGGCTGTCCCAGTTCTTGAACACGACTTCCTGCCCGTTTTGGCGGATGGCGGCGTACACATCGGCGGCCTTTCGGTCGTCTTTAAGCGTGAACTGCGCCACCTCGCGGTCTGCAAGCACGGCGTAGCCGCCGGGGGTGACGCGAGAACCGGCGCTCATGTTGTCCGCGCAGCTTCGCACAATCGCATCGCGAAAAGCCGGCGATTCCCGCGTTGAAACGGTCATGGCGCTCTGTGGAAACGCGATGCGGAAGGCCAGCATCATTTGTTCGAGATCGGCGTCGCTGACCGGGTTTGCCGGCTGGAAGCCGCCGTTTACTGGCGTGATTCGCGGAAAGGCGAACTGAATCCTGCTTCGGTAGCACTCTTTCATCAGGTACAGCGCGTGCGCGCCCAGGCTTGCAGCTTCCAGCCGCCATGGCGCCAAGCCCAGCAGGAACGCCATGCCCAGAACGCGGAACCCAGCCCTGCCGGCGCGCAACAGGGTCCAGAGCCGATAATCGTAGTTGCTCTTGGGGCCGGCAGGATGCAAATCTCGATACAGATCCTGGTCGTATGTTTCCTGGAAGCACGTCACGCCTTCATACCCCGCGGCGAAGAGCTGGCGGTATTCGGCTTCGTCGCGAGGAGCAACTTCCAGAGCCACATATGAGAACATCTCCCGGAGCATCCGCCCCACCTGGCCCAGAAAATCGACGTTCATGCGTTTGGGATCTTCGCCGGCCACGATCAGCACCGAATCGCTTCCGCTCTGTCGGATGGCCTGGCACTCGAGCCGGATTTCGTCAAGCGTCAGTATCTTGCGCTCCACCTTTCGGCGGCTGTTGAAGTCGCAATACTTGCAGCAATTCACGCAGGAATTGGAGATGTACAGCGGCGCATAGACCGAAACGGTTTTACCATAATATCGCCGGCGCGCCAGGGTGGCCCGCTCTCGCATCTCGTCGATGCATCCCGCCGCTGCCGGGGAGAGCAGATTCAGCAGGTCGAAAAAACTGCACCTGGACGCATCCAGCGAGGCGGCGACCATCCGCGGCGTGACGGAGCGGTAGTAATCAAGAATCTGGCGTTCGGTGAATTTCAGTTTGGGAAACATGACGCCTGTTCTGTCACTTGAAGATGTCGAAGGTGTCCATCGGGCTGGTGGCCGAGGCCAGTCTTCCGGCAGTTGGCGGGCCGGACATCATGCCCAACTCGGCGGCACGAACAGCAAGCCTGAACGCCTCGGCCATGCCAACCGGATCGTCCGCCGAAGCCACTGCCGTATTCACCAGCACCGCATCCGCGCCGAGCTCGATGGCCTCGGCAGCGTGCGACGGCAGGCCGATTCCGGCATCAACGATCACCGGAACGTGGCTCTGTTCGACGATGATCTCGATCATGCTTCGCGTGCGAAGCCCCTGGTTGGACCCGATGGGCGAACCCAGCGGCATAACGGCAGCGGCGCCGGCCTCTTCGAGATGGCGGGCAAGCACCGGATCCGCATTGATGTACGGCAACACGACCAGCCCTCGCTTTGCTAGAATCTCGACGGCCTTGAGCGTTTCGATCGGATCAGGCAGAAGGTAGCGGGCGTCAGGGTGAATTTCGAGCTTGATCCACGTGAAGCCGGCAGCTTCGCCAAGTTGCGCGATGCGGACGGCTTCGTCGGCATTGCGAGCGCCGGAGGTATTAAGCATGATCTCAATGCGATTCCTGTCGATGGCGCGCAGTATGTCGTCATGCTCGGCGTCATCCGGATTCACGCGCGTCAGGGCGGTGGTGACCAGTTGCGTTTGCGAGGCTTCAAGAGCCGCTGAGAAAAGCTCGGTAGAGGCAAACTTGCCGGTTCCAAGGAAGAACCGGTTGGTGAACCGTCTGCCGGCAATCACGAGTTCCTTCATACTGCAATCCTTACCGATCTAGCGTCGTCGGTTGGCGATGGCGCGTCAGATATTCTTCTTCAACAACCTGGCGACGATGCTGTTGGCCTGCATGGCGGCTGCTATGCCAACGCGAGGCGACACCGGCCAGACACACATGGACGGATCGACTGCGGTGTGGCAATCTCCAATCATCACCAGATTCCCGCCAACCTGGCGAGCGATGATATCGTTGGAACGGCCCCACCCCGCGATGCCGCTGACTGTAACCACGGTTTTGCCGGCGGGCAAGAGGGTATCCACGAGCATTGCCTTGTCCTGTGCGCTGTCGAGCGCCTCGGCCACGATGCCGCAGGCAGCGAACATCGGCCCGATATTGGCGTCGTTGAGCTTGATGTCGTGCATCTCCAGCGTCAGATCGCAGTCAATCCTCAGCAGGTTCTCCCGAAGCGCGTCAACCTTCTTGAGTCCCACCTGGTCGCGGAAGAAGAACTGGCGGTTCAGGTTGCCCTCGCTCACTACGTCAAAATCGGCGATTACCAGGCGGCGGATTCCGGCTCGCACCAGATGGGCTGCACAGTTGGAGCCCAGCCCGCCCGCGCCGGCGATGCCGACGGTGGCGTTTTCGAGAACCTGACGCTCATGAGGAGTAAGAAACGGATTGGCTGGCATACGTCACCCCCCCCCGACGATCCGGAACACGTTCAAGACGTCGCCTTCGCGCAGCGCCGTCGCGCCCAGATCATGCTCCTTGCCGCGGATCTGGCCGTTGAGCTCCAGCACGATCGTCTCGGAGGCGAAGTTCTGCTCCGCCAGAAAAGCAGCCAACGTGCCCGCGGCCGTTTCTGTTGGCTTGCCTTGGTAGGTAATCTGCATGGTTCACCTGTGCGCGGGTGGTATCAGAACTCGCGGCGGGTCTGAATCCCGAACCTTATCACAGAGGCCGGGATTTGCAAGGCAGCGCCCGAGGGCGTCAAACCCGGGGACCGCTACGCGGCGGCCGGGCCCGAATCCCGGCCTTCCTATCGGAGAGGCCGGGATTCGAACCCGGGGTACCCGTTAGGGCACACGGCATTTCCAATGCCGCCCGATCAGCCGCTCTGGCACCTCTCCAGCGGCCGATTACTATATCCACGCAGCATGCGGGAAACAAGCCAATCCCCGCGACAAGACAACAACAGACTCGAGAAAACAGCAAAACACGCCAGAAAAACAAAAATTCTTCCGGCCCGGCCAGATGGGCAAAATCGCCCGGCCCAGACCAGCCCAAGCCAAATAACGCCGTTGGCGGCCCAAGACACTCATTGTTGTATATGTACTTCTTTTTATGCGGCCACAACAAGCGCCTCATCATTATCGCCGCAGAGGCATTTAGCGTGTAAGTGCCGCCGGCAACCGGATTTACGTGCCTATTCAACAAATGTCGGCAGACCGCCGCATATTATATTGACATATGTTTTTTATGCACTACTACAGAATATCCAAGCAGGCGTGGGGCAACTGCGCGCTGCCGATTGACCGGGTGTTTGATCCGCGCATCGATGGGGCGCAAAACCCTTTGTTTTCAGGGGTATCAGGCGTTTTGAGCTTGACGTGCGGCCCTCACGAGTACAACATATTCAGCGTCTTCGGGCAGCGTAGCCCGGAACTTCGGCGGCGTCGGTCAAGGAAGTCAATCCGTCACGCCGAGGAAATTTCGAACTTAGCAAGAAGGAGCGTAAAGATGGCAAAGGCAATGACGAAGTCCCAGATCGTCGGCAAGTTGGCCGAAGGCGCAAACCTGCCCAAGAAGCAGATTGCCGCCCTGCTGGAAGACCTGGTTCAGATGGCCTACAAAGAGGCGAAGAACGGCTTCACCATCCCGGGCCTGGGCAAACTCGTGCTCATGAAGAGGAAGGCCCGCATGGGTCGCAACCCGCAGACCGGCGAGCAGATCAAGATCCCGGCCCGCACAGTGCTGAAATTCCGCATCGCCAAGGCCGCGAAGGACACAGTCCTCAAGAAGTAATTTCGGCCGCGATCACAGATGTCAAGCGACGGAACTTAAAAGCCGTCGCTTTTTTATGCGCTCGCGCAGACGGAATCCTGCTACCTGGCCCTGCCCGAAGACGCCGACGCCCCGGCCGATATCGATTTGCCCGATGCCTTGAGCTTCGCCTTTTCGGCCTTTAGCCTGTGTTTCGACCGCTCGCGAAGGAAGGTCTTCTCTCCAAGCTTCTCTCTTGCGTAGGCTTCCACGTGCGCTGCGGTGGTGAACTCGATCTCGTACCCATAATCGCCGTCGGAGGCCTCGCAACTGTCGTGACCGTACTGGCGGCAGATGAGCGGGCGATCTTCATAGATGCCGCAGCGGTTGTCGGGACGAAGATGGATGCACGGCGCAACAACGGCCATGTACCATCGTTTCTCGTCAACGTGGACTGACACACCCTTGTGCATTATGAACCAGCGGATGTTCTCGAAGTCCTCATACGACTCGGGCGTGTCGATTTCGTGGCAGAAATAGCGGCAGCACTTGGCGCCGCACCTGATGCATTCTTCACTCACGGCATTCTCCAGAAAGACGTCGCGGTAGTAAAACCCCCGCCGACGCCGGCGTCAACCATTGACATGATACACCTCCGGAAGCACATTCTGTTTACAGGTTTTTGGCCATCGGGTAGAATGCTTCTGTTCGGTTCACATCAGGTTTTTTTAGCAGAGGATTGACATGACAGCGACACAACCGGCGGAATCAACGCCAGCCAAGTGCCAAGGTGAAACCCTCATTTGCCTGCCGACGAAGGAACCGTCGGTCAAGCTGTTTATACTCGCGGCGATGCTGCTGGGCTTTGCGGTGTTGTGCATCGCGGACCAGGCGAAGTATCCCCCGCCCGAGGAGTTCGGCCTGAACAATCCCACTGCCGGGTACGTGTTGAATCACTGGTCGCCTTACGTCCTGGCGCCGGCGGGCGCCTTGCTGGCGATTCTGGCCATAATGCAGTTGCGGCGCAAGGTCAAGGCCGACTGCTGCGGCATCGGCTACACAAGCGGCAAGCGGATCAGTTGGGACGACATAGCCGCCGTCGACGCAACCTCGCTCAAGTCGAAGGGCATCATGCGCATCGACTCCATTCGAGGCCCGCGCCTTACGCTGGACAGCTACAAGATACAGGACTTCCGCAAGCTCGTTGAGATGGTGGAGCGGAAGGTTCCATCTGAAAAATACGTACTCAAGTAGCCGTTTTTCGCCGTCCCCTGGCCGTTTTCCGGCAGTATACACTTCTATGGCCGCCCGCGAGTCAAGGGGTGAGGCTTTTGGATGCTCCAACTGCTTTTTCCTCTTGACGTCGTAGCCGGTTGTGATTAACGTACCGCCTTCTTGGAGCGCCGCTAGCTCAGTTGGTAGAGCAGCTGACTCTTAATCAGCGGGTCCTAGGTTCGAGTCCTAGGCGGCGCATTC